>JAOPWI010000282.1 GCA_025965755.1 Frankiales bacterium
GGCGCGCCTGGGCAACGGCGCGGCAGGCGGTGCCGGGCCGCGCACGCGCCGGGCCCGCCTCGCCGTGCGCCGGGTCGACCCGTGGTCGGTCTTCGTGACGTCGCTGCTCACCGGGCTGTTCCTGGCCGTGGTGACGCTGGTCGCGGTCTTCGTGCTCTACCAGGTGCTCGCGGCCGCCGGGGTGCAGGACTCGCTCAACCAGCTCTACGCCGAGGTCACCCGGGAGTCCGGCGCCGGCGAGCCGGCGGCGCTGCTCACCCAGGGCCGTGTGCTGGGCATCGCGGCGCTGCTCGCGGCCTTCAACGTCGTCCTGCTGACGGTGCTGGCCACCCTGCTCGCGGTCATCTACAACGTGTGCGCGTCGTTCACCGGCGGCGTCGAGGTGACCCTCGCCGAGCGCGACTGACCGCGCCGGCGCAGCCCTGGTAGTCTCGCCGATCGTGCCGCCAGGCGCGCGGGCCTGTAGCTCAGACGGTTAGAGCGCATCCCTGATAAGGATGAGGCCGGAGGTTCAAGTCCTCCCAGGCCCACCCGTGCGTAGAGGAGGACGACGTGCGACGACCCACCCTGCTGGCTCTGGTGCTCGCCGCAGCGTCGTTCCTCCTGCGCCGCCGCCGGGCCGCCGCCCGCGCGGACCGCGAGCTGTGGACCGAGGCGACCAGCGCGCCGGACCTGCGCTGACACACGGGGCCATAGCTCAACTGGCAGAGCACCGCCTTTGCAAGGCGGGGGTTCGGGGTTCGAGTCCCCGTGGCTCCACTCCCTCCCGCGGGTAGGCGTCCGGGATGCAGGTCCGCGTCCTGTCCCGCACGCACCTCCGCTTCGACGACGGCACGCCCGTACGCGCCGCCTCCGCCGTCGCGCGACTGGGCGACGGCTGGCTGGTCGCGCAGGACGACGCCACGTCCGCGGCCTGGCAGCGCGGCGGGACCGTCTCCCGGCTGCGGCTGCTGCCGCCCGTCGAGGGGCTGGAGGAGTTCTCCGAGGCGGCCGGGAGCAAACATCTCAAGCCCGACCTGGAGGCGGCCTGCGGGCTCGAGGACGGGCGGGTGCTGCTGCTGGGCTCCGGCTCGACCGACGCACGCATGCGGGCGGTCCTGGTGGCGGTGGACGGCAGCACCCGGGTCGCCGACCTGACCCCGCTGTACGCCGCCGTGCAGGCCGCGCTGCAGCTGCCCGCCGGGGTGCTCAACCTGGAGGGTGCCTGTCGCCGCGGCGGCCGGCTGCGGTGGTTCCACCGCGGCAATCCCGGCGCCGACGTGCCGAGCTCCAGCGTCGACGTCGATCTGGGCGCCCTGCTCGCGGTGTTCCAGGGGGCCCGGGCCGGCGCGGTGGGGGTCGCCAGCGTGCGGCACTACCCGCTGGGCGAGCTGCACGGGGTCGGCCTGGCCGTGACCGACGCGGTCGCCCTGCCGGACGGTCGGGTGCTCGTCAGCGCGGCGGCCGAGGACACCCCCAACGCCGTGGACGACGGCCCGGTGGTCGGGGCGGCGCTGGCCGTGCTCGACGACCACCGGGTGCTGGCGGTCGCCGAGCTGCCCGAGCCGCACAAGGTGGAGGGCCTGGCGGTGCACGCGCTCACCGCGGACGGCGCGCGGCTGATCGCCGTGGTCGACGCGGACGACGCGAGCGCCGCCTCCGTACGGCTGGAGCTGGACGTCACCTGGTGAACCCCGGCCGGCCCGTGGCGCCCCGGCCACGGGCCGACCGGTGGGGCTAGCTCCGGTCCGGCAGAACGGCCTCGCCGTCCTCGTCCAGCGAGCCGACCGGAACGGCCGGCGTCTCGAGCACCGTCGTCGCCGGCGCGCTGCTCACCGGGGCGGCGGCAGCCGTCGGGGATGCCGTGGGCACGGTGGGCGGCACGGGGGGCGGCACGGGGGCGAACGGCGCCGGGTCGACGACCGCCTGCACCTGATCGGGGTCCTGGGCGCCCGGGGCGTCGCCGCGCAGGAGCCGTCGCACAGCCATCGCCGCGGTGATGCCCAGCAGCGCGCCGGCCACCGCGCCCCCACGGGCCCAGGGGTAGCGGGAGGCCCGCTTGGGGCGGCTGCCGCCGACCGCCTCCCAGACGTCGTAGCCCCGGTCGCGGGCGTCCTCCAGCACGCCCTCCAGCAGCAGCGGCACCGGCAGGTTGTCGGCCCGGTCGCGCACCGCCTCGTACGCGGCTGCCAGGCCCTCCGCGGCCTGCTTGCCGCGCACCCCGACGACCTCCCGGGCACTGCCGGCGACGGCGCTGAGCACCTCGCCGGCAGCGACGGCCGCCAGGCCGGCCTGCTCGGCGGCGGCACCGGCGTGGCCCTGCGCCCGCTCCGCGGCGTGCCGCCCCTGTTCCATGTCGATCTCCTGCTGCGCTCTGCGCACGTGTCCTCCTGCGATGGGTACGACGGGGCCGGCTGCGGGTCAGCCTTCCACCGCTCCCGCGCCGCCCCGCGGGGCGCGTGGGAGACTGGTTCCTCTCGCTCGCACTACCCCCGACTGACATCCCCGACCCGGACGGAGCCCCGTGGCCACCGAGCTCTTCGCCACCCTGCAGACCACCCTCGGACCGATCCGCGTGCGTCTGCTGCCCGACCACGCGCCCAAGACGGTCCGCAACTTCGTCGGCCTGGCCGACGGCACCGGCGAGTGGACCGACCCGCGCACGGGTGCCAAGGGCGAGGGCGCGCTCTACGCCGGCACCGTCTTCCACCGCGTGATCACCGGTTTCATGATCCAGGGTGGCGACCCGCTGGGCACCGGCACCGGCGGGCCGGGCTACCGCTTCGCCGACGAGTTCCACCCGGAGCTGGTCTTCGACCGCCCCTACCTGCTGGCGATGGCCAACGCAGGCCCCGGCACCAACGGCTCGCAGTTCTTCATCACCGTGGGCGCGACGCCGCACCTGAACCGCAAGCACACGATCTTCGGTGAGGTCGCCGACCAGGCCAGCCGCGACGTGGTGGACGCCATCGCGACCACCCCGACCGGCCGCATGGACCGCCCCTCGACCGACGTCGTCATCGAGAAGATCGACGTCGAGACGGTCGAGTCCTGACCCAGCCCGGACCCGGCGAGCCGCCGCCGCCGACCTGCTACCGGCACCCCGACCGTGAGGCGCACGTCCGCTGCACGCGGTGCGACCGGCCCATCTGCCCCGACTGCATGGTCGGCGCGTCGGTCGGCTTCCAGTGCCCGGACGACGCCCGGTCGGGTCACGTCGCCACCGCGCGCACGACGTTCGGCGGCCGGCTGACCGACAACCCGACCCGCGTCACGACGGCGCTGATCGGGGTGAACGTGGTCGTCTTCCTGGCGACCGCGCTGGGCGGCAGCAGCCTCGGGTTCGGCGGCGGCGAGTCGCCGCTGTACGCGCGCCTGGCCGTGCAGGCGACGACGCTGTTCTTCGGCGGGGAGCTGGGCTCGGTGCCGGGCATCGCCGACGGGCAGTACTGGCGGCTGCTCACCGCCACCTTCCTGCACTTCGGCTTCATCCACCTGCTGCTCAACATGCTCGCGCTGCTGCAGCTCGGGCCGCTGCTGGAGCAGGCGCTCGGCCGGCTGCGCTTTCTGGCGCTCTACCTGCTGTCCGGCCTCGCCGGCACGACGGCGTCCTACGCCTTCGGCCGGGAGGACCAGCTGTCCGCCGGCGCCTCGGGGGCCGTCTTCGGGCTGTTCGCCGCGGCGTACGTGCTGGAGCGGCGACGCGGGCGCGACGCGGCGCAGCAGTACGCCGTGCTGCTCGGCATCAACCTGGTGCTGACCTTCGCGATCCCGCACATCGACGTGCGGGGCCACCTCGGTGGCATGGTCGGCGGTGCGCTGCTCGCGCTCGTGCTGGTGCGCACCCCGCCCGGGCCGCGCCGCGCGCTCTACCAGGGGCTGGGCTGCGCCGCGGTCGCCGCCGTGCTGCTCGTGCTGATCGCCGCCCGCACCGCCCAGCTCCAGGGCTGACGCGCCGCGCCGACAGCGTCCGCCGGGGCGGCTGCGGCGGTCCCGCGGCAGGGTCGCGCTGTGACCTCGACCACGTCGTTTCCGACGACCCGGGCGTGGCCCGGCGTCGTACTCTCGGGTGAATCCCCGTTCACATCCACGCTCGACTCCCTGGAGCCCCCATGCGCGATGCCGTCATCGTCGAAGCCGTCCGCACCCCCACCGGCAAGCGGAACGGGGGCCTCGCCGGCATCCACTCCGCCGACCTGTCGGCCCACGTCCTGCGCGCCCTCGTGGAGCGCACCGGCATCGACCCGGCCCTCGTCGATGACGTCATCTGGGGCTGCGTGAGCCAGATCGGCGAGCAGACCTTCGACATCGCCCGCACCGCGGTGCTCTCGGCCGGCTGGCCCGAGTCGGTCCCCGGCACCACCGTGGACCGCCAGTGCGGCTCCTCGCAGCAGGCTGTGCACTTCGCCGCCGCCGGCGTCATCGCGGGGCAGTACGACATCGCCGTCGCCGGTGGCGTCGAGGTCATGTCCCGCACCCCGATGGGCTCGGCCTTCACGGCCAGCCCGCTGGGCGAGGGCTACCAGGCGCGCTACGGCGCCGACTTCCCGAACCAGGGCGTGGGCGCCGAGGACATCGCCGACAGCTACGGCTTCTCCCGCGAGCAGATGGACGAGTTCGCGCTCCGCTCGCACGAGCGCGCCGCCGCTGCCATCGACGAGGGCCGCTTCGCCGGCCAGATCGCCCCGATCACCAACCCGGACGGCGTGCTCATCGAGCACGACGAGGGCGTCCGCCGGGGCGGCAGCATGGAGAAGATGGCCGGCCTCAAGCCCGCCTTCAAGCCGGACGGCAAGATCACTGCCGCCAACTCCTCGCAGATCTCCGACGGCTCGGCCGCGCTGCTCATCATGACCAGCGAGAAGGCCCAGCAGCTCGGCCTGACGCCGATCGCCCGGTTCCACACCGGCGTGCTCGCCGGCGTCGCTCCGATGCCGATGCTGCACGCGCCGATGCCGGCCACCGTGAAGGCGTTCGCCAAGTCCGGTCTCGGGGTCAACGACATCGGCGCCTACGAGGTCAACGAGGCCTTCGCCTCCGTGCCCATGGCGTGGCTCAAGGACATCGGTGCCGACGACAAGACCGTCAACCCCAACGGTGGCGCCATCGCCCTCGGCCACCCGCTGGGCGGCTCCGGCGCGCGCCTCATGACGACGCTGATCCACCACATGCGCGACAACAACATCCGCTACGGCCTGCAGACGATGTGCGAGGGCGGCGGCCAGGCCAACGCCACCATTCTCGAGCTGCTCTAGCCGCCGGACGCAGATGGCCCGGTCCCCTCGCGGGGGCCGGGCCATCGTCGTGCCGGCTCCAGCTCTGCCGGCCGGTGCCGATGCACCAGCAGGTGTGAGCCGGCGCCAGCCGGGGACCATCGCACCGATGTCCACAGTGTGGACAACCCCTGGGGAGAACTACACCGGTGTCATGCCGGTGCCTGCTGCGCGCAGATGCGCAGGTCAGGCCCGGTGCGGGACGCTCAGCGCCACTGCGTGCTCAGGCCGAAGCCGACCACGATGAAGCCGAAACCGATCAGCAGGTGCCAGTTCTGCAGGTCCTCCAGGATCGGCATCTCGCCGTTCGCCAGGTAGAACACGACCAGCCACAGGATTCCGAGCCCGAACATCGCCAGCATCAGGGGCGCGAGCCAGATCGGGCTCGGGCCCTTCTTCTTGGGCGTGGAGGTGGCAGCCGGGCGGGTGGCGGCCACGGTCTTCCGCTTCTTGGACTCGGGCACGACAGGTCTCCAGGGTTCGGGCGGAACGGTTAGCGTAACGGCTGCACCGGCACCCGGACGGCTCGCGAGCCCGGGCCGCCGCGTGCCGACGACGGGACGTGAAGGGGTGCTGCGCGTGCGGGTGCTGGTTCCCGTGACCGCGCTGCTGGCCGGGCTGCTGTTCGCCACGAGCGCGAGCACCGCCGACGGCACCGAGCTGCGGAGCGGGCGCCGGCTCCAGCTGACCGAGCTGATCGGTGAGGAGCAGCGCAAGGTGGCCCAGCAGGAGGCGGTCGCGGCCGCCCTGCGCACGCAGGTGGCCCGGGCCGCGGAGACCGCCGCCGCCGGGGACAGCCGGGCTGCCGCCAGCCGCCGGGAGGCCGCCGAGCTCGAGGC
>JAOPWI010000185.1 GCA_025965755.1 Frankiales bacterium
CGCTGCCGACGACCGGTCGCGAGCTGGCCGGCCTGGCCCGGGTGCTCGGCCATCCGGCCGGCGGCCAGGCCGAGCTGCTCGAGGAGTACCGCCGGGCGACCCGCCGGGCCCGGGCCGTCGTCGAGCAGATCTTCTACGCCTGACGCGCCACGGGCCCCGCCTCCGACAGGAGACGGGGCCCGTGGCGGACCGGACTAGCGGCGGACCGGGATCGGCTGCGGCAGCTCGGGCAGGGCGACGCCGATGGCGTGCGCGAGGGCGTTCGCCTGGGCGAACCGCGGGTCGTACATGCGCTCGGTGCGCAGGTAGTAGTCGACGCCGTCCGGCGTCACGGCATTGCCGGGGATCGTGGCGTGCCACGCACCCTTGGCGGTGCCGCGGGTCATGGGCAGCTCGTAGTAGCGGCCCTGGCCGTGGCGCCGGAAGTACAGGACCGGCACCGCGCGGGGGTTGCCGCCGACGACGAACGCGCGCACCGGCTGGGGCCGGCCGGCGACGGCGTTGCGGATCGCCGGGTGGTGGATGACCGCGGCCGCCGGCGCCTTCTCGGTGCCGGTGCGGACGCCGAAGTGCTTCAGCGCCGCGCCGACGACGGTGGCGTACTGGTCGGCGGTCGTGAGCTGGGCCAGGTTGAAGCCGAGCACCATGGTCTGGAAGCCCTTGTGCGCGGCGTCGCCGTCGACCCCGGCGCCGAGGTAGGCGCCCTGCTTGGCGGTGGCCGTCTTGAGCAGCGGCTTGACCGTTCCGATGGCCTTGACCGAGCCCTCGGTCGTGTAGTCGGCCAGCTTCAGCTCGTTGATGATGTGCCGGCCCGGGAGCTGGGTGACGCTGTACGTCCCGCTGCCCAGCGCGCCGCCCGTGCCGACGACCTTGGTGTCCTCGTTGTTCGGGGCCGCCGCGGTGAGGTACTCCGCGCCGAAGTACTGCTTCAGGAACGCCTGACCCTCCTCGCTGCCGCCCGGATTGGTCCGGCCGGGGGCCTCGCCGAGGGCGTCGATGATGCGGGGGCCGGTGAACAGCACCTTGCCGCCGTTGTCGAGGTAGGCGCGGAGCGCGTCCCGGTCGCCCTTGTCCAGCTGGCCCTGGTAGCGCTCGCCACCGGTCTCCCACAGCACCGCCCGGTACGCGCGGAGCGTCGCGGCGGTCGGGTGCTCGTGGACCACGGTGTACGGGACGCCCAGGCTGGCCAGCGCGCCGGTCATCGCGGTCTCGCCGTCCTGCATCCCGTCGTCGTCGACGACGAGCACGGTCGGCGTCGTGGAGCCGACCCGGACGTGGGACTTCTGGGAGTTGTTGCCCTCGTGCGCCTCGGCCACCTTGCGGGCCGGGTCGACGGTGGTGACGAACTCGGCCGCGCCCTCGCTCGGGTGCGACCAGGTGAAGGTGACGTCCTTGCGGGAGTACGGCGGCAGCGCGACCGTCTGGCGGTTCACCAGCGGGCCGGTGGGTGACCCGCGGCGCACCTCGACGACGACCGCCGGCACGGCCTTGCCGCCGTTGTTGAACACCGGGACGGTGTAGCCGCTGGCCTTGCGCGCGGTGACCGGCAGCGTGCCGCCGCGGCCGTTGGAGCGGGCCGACACGAAGCCGGGGGAGACGTCCGCGCGGTCGCTGCCGAGCTGGAGCAGGTCCAGCGTGATGGCCTCGCTGCCACCGGCGTCGGCGCTGTGGTCCAGGCCCTCGGCGACGCGCGGGCCGATGTTGGTGAACGCCCAGCCGGTGGGGGCGGACGAGAAGTTCGACCAGGTGTCGGCCGCGCCCCGGGTGTCCAGCACGTCACCGGGCTTGGAGAACGTCACCGTGCCGGAGTAGTTGCCGCAGGCGGCGAAGTCGCCGACCCGCACCTTCCAGGTGCCCGCCTTGGGCTGCTGGACCGTGATGACCTCGGCCGTGCCGATCGAGCCGGAGTCGGCCACCCCGGAGGACTTGCCCTCGGGGCTGACGACCTCCAGGGTGCAGTCGCCGACGCCGCTGGCGGAGACCTTCATCAGGTAGTTGGCCGGGTTGTTCTCCACGACGACGTCGTGCTCCTGAGGCACCGGACCGATCGCGGCGCCGGAGAACGTGACCTGCTTCTGCGGCGCGCCGGTGACCACGGGAATGCCCGGGGGCAGCTGACGCGTACCGCTGGTGATGCCGGTGGCCGCACTGAAGGCCAGGTCCTCGGCGTTGCCGCGCGACAGCGAGAGCTGCTGCTCCTGGGTGTTGTCGTTGAAGTCCCACTCGACGACGTCCATCTGAGGGCGGTTGGCGTCGTTCTGCGCGTTGTTCGAGCCGTTGATGATGTTGGACCGCTGGTGGTAGTCGAAGTGCCAGGTCATGAGGCCCGACCCGAGCAGCTGGCGGTCGAAGTACGGCGAGCGCGTCATCTTCGGGTGGATCGGCGCCGCGTTGACCGTGCGGTTCATGTTCTCGAGGTAGTAGCCCTCGATGACGAACCGGCCCTTGTCGTCCTTGGGCAGGCCGAGGGTGTCCTCCTCGGTCCAGGTGTGGCCCATCTTGTCGGTCTCGCCGACGGCGATGGTCGTCGTGGGCACGAGGAGCAGACGCGGATTGGGCTTGTCGGCGGCGTAGTCGGCCGGCTTCACCCGGCGCGGCAGCAGCGACACGTCGCGCTTGTCGGAGGTGACGATGGTCGGCGTCGTCCAGCCCTGGAAGACGCGGCTGGCCGGGTTGAAGCCGGACGGGTTGGAGCCGGCCGGATTGCCGAGGTAGGAGCCGCCGGACATGACGTCCCAGTCGCCCGAGCCCATCGAGGTGTAGCCGGTGTTGTAGTAGTCCGGCTCGCCGAGGGCGTGCGCCATCTCGTGCGCGGCGACGCCGATGGTGAGCGGCTTACCGAAGTCGTTGAACTCCGGCATCGTGAAGACCCGGTCGACCGTGACGCCGTCGCTGGTCGGGAAGCCGGCCGGGGTGCCCGGAGCCGCGCCCAGCGTCATCTGGATCGCGTGCGACCAGGTGTGGCACGGGTCTCCGGTGACGGCCATGTCGGGTCCGGAGTGGATGAGCCCGACGAAGTCGACGACGTTGTCCTTGTCGTTGTCGTAGTCGGCGAAGTTCACGGACGGGTCGGCCTGCGGGACGGCCTCGGCCGCCATGCCGAGCGCGCCGCCGCCGCCGATGCCGATCGCGTCGTCGATCAGGTCGAGGTCGACCCGGCCGTCGTCACCCGGCTCGATGCCGCCGTAGTAGCAGGGGTCGCCGATGGAGCGGGCGGAGGTGAAGGGGCCGAAGACGTCGACCTGCACCAGGAAGGTGCCGAAGGAGTCCTCGAAGTAGAACTCGGTGAGCGTGCCGTTGGGGTTGCCGCCGAAGCCGTCGAGCAGCTTCTTGTACGTGTCGGCGGTGTTGCCCTCCTGGAACTGCGGCGTGGACTGGCCCTTCTCCTGGTCGTACCAGGTCGCCAGCATGAGCACCGGAAAGCGGAACACCCGCGGCTCGCCCGCAGCGGCAGCCTGCGCCTGCGCCTTGCGGCTGGCGATCTGCAGCTGGCGGAACATCTGGGCCCGCATGTCCTGGCCCTGGGCGTCGGCCCAGGTCGGCTCCGTGCGCCCGGACTGCGGGGCGATCCCGGCCGGCACCCTGTCCCTGCCGACGACGGCCCCGGTCGGCACCAGCGCGCCCTTGGCGTCGCGGCCGTTGGCGAACCGCCAGATCTGGTCGTCGCCGCGCACCACCGTGTAGCCCAGGTGCTCGAACGCGCCGCCGACCTCGGCGGAGCTCAGCGTGGCCGGGAAGGTCGTCCCGTCGGGCTGCTTGAGCACCTGGTCGAACGGTGCGGCGGGATAGAAGTCGCCGAACACGAGCGGCTGCTTCGGCGCCTTCGTCGGGGTGTCGACGGCGACGGCGGGAGCGGTGCCGCTGAGGGCGAGAAGGGGGGCCACCAGCACGGACGCGGTCAGCGCTCCGAGCAGGCGACGGCGGAACTTGGGCATCGGGTCCTCCACGACCGGGGCGCCTGTGCGGCGCACCACCCCGTCCCTGTTCGCTGTCCGGGCGCCTTCTCCTGCTGTGGTCTGGGCCACGGCCCGCGGGTCGCCCGCGGGCAGCCGATACCCTTCCCGCCCCCGGGCCGTCGTGAGAGGACCTCCCTGCATGAGCGTGCGCACCGTCGTCGTGGGCGACACCCGCTTCCTGCTCCGCGAGGAGGGCAGCGGCGACGGCACGCCCGTGCTGCTGCTGCACGGCGTGCCGGAGACCTCGACGGCCTGGCGCTCGGTCGCGCCCGGGCTCGCGGAGGGCCGCCGGGTGCTGGTTCCCGACCTGCCGGGGCTCGGCGGGTCCTCCTACGCCGGCCCGTACGACGTCGCCTCGCTGGTGGGCCAGCTGGCCGCGCTGCTCGAAGCCGAGGTGCAGGGCCCGGTCGACGTGGTCGGTCACGACTGGGGCGGCTCGCTCGCGCTCGGCCTGGCCGGGGGCCGGCCCGAGCTGGTCCGGCGGCTGTGCGTGGTCAACGCGCCGTACCGCTCGGTGCCGCTGCACCGGGCCGTGCACATTCCGCTCTTCACGCTGCCGTTCCTGCCCGAGCTGGTCTTCCGGCTGGCCGGCCGGCAGGCCGTCGACACGATGCTGAACCTCGCCTGGAAGGCCGAGCACCCGCTGAGCGAGGACGTGCGGGCGGAGTACCGCGCGGCCTACTCGGCGCCGGCCCCGGTGCGCGCCATGCTCGGCTACTACCGCGCCGCCACCCGCCCTCGGCTGCGCCGCCTGGTGCCCGGTGCGCCCGCGCAGATCGGCCGGCCGCGGGTGCAGGCCGAGAAGATGCTGGTGCTGTGGGGTGCGCTGGACCCGGTGCTGCCGATCAGCACCGGAGAGACCGTGGTGCGCGACCTCGGGCCGGAGTGCTCGATGGTCACCGTGCCCGGTGCCGGGCACTTCGTTCTCGAGGAGGCGCCCGAGGTCGTCGTCGAGGTGCTCCGGGACTTCCTCGCCTAGCTGGTCAGGGTCACCTCCTCGACGTCGAGCTGCTGCTGCACCCGGCGCAGCACGTCGTCGGTGATGTCCTGGGCGGCGTAGAGCCGGAGCAGCTCCTCGCGCTCCGTGGTCAGCAGCCGGCGGCGCAGCTCCGACGCGCTCGCCGCCTCGGCGATCGCGTCGCCGTCGTAGGACACCAGATGGGTGTACTCCTCCTCGCCGGGGCAGCCGCCGAGAACGGCGTGGGCCCGGCGCACCCGCTCCTCGAGGTGGCCGCGCAGCTCCTCGACCACCGCGTCGACCAGGTTCTCCTCGTCGGCGATGCGCTCCAGCCGGACCAGCGCCGTGCGGGCCACGTGATGGTCGGCGACGGCGGTCTCGCGCTCCAGGCGGTCCGCGGCGTCGGTGTCGTCCACGCCCAGGCGGCGGATCAGCCAGGGCAGGCTGAGCCCCTGCACCACCAGGGTGGTGAGGATGACCACGAAGGTCACCAGCAGGATCAGGTCGCGACCCGGCATGTCCACCGGCAGCGCGAAGGCGGCGGCCAGCGACACCACGCCGCGCATGCCGGCCCAGGCGATCACGGTCACCGCCTGCCAGCGCGGCGCCGGGTCGTGCTCGCGCACCCGCCGGCTGAGCATTCTCGGCAGGTAGGTGGCCGGGTAGACCCACAGAAAGCGGGTCGCGATGACGGTTCCGGTGACCGCGGCCGCGGTGGCGGCGACCGCGCCGGCGGGCTGGTCCTGCAGCCCCGCCAGGACCTGCGGCAGCTGCAGCCCGATGAGCGCGAAGACCAGCCCCTCCAGCAGGAACGTGACCATGCTCCACAGCGCACCGGACTGCAGCCGGGCGCCCGACGACAGCAGGACCGGTGCCCGCCGGCCGAGGTAGAGGCCGGCGACGACGACCGACAGGACGCCGGAGGCGTGCAGATGCTCGGCCGGCAGGTAGGCGGCGAACGGCGTCAGCAGCGACAGCGCGTTCTCCAGCAGGGGGTCGTCGAGCCGACGCCGGACCCAGGCGATGGCCACCGCGAGAGCCAGGCCGAAGGCCGCGCCGCCGACGGCTGCGGTGGCGAAGTCGCCGGCCGCGCCGCCCCAGGTCGCGCCGCAGACGAGCGCTGCGATCACGGCGAACCGGTACGCCACCAGAGAGGTCGCGTCGTTGAGCAGGCTCTCGCCCTCGAGGAGGGTCTTCACCCGCTGGGGCAGCGCCTGCCGGCGGGACACCGCGGTGGCCGCCACCGCGTCCGGCGGGGCCA
>JAOPWI010000341.1 GCA_025965755.1 Frankiales bacterium
CGGCAGCCTCGCCGGGCTGGCTCCCGTCGGCGCCGCGCCGGCCGCCGCCGCCGGCGAGATCGTCGGCAACAGCGCGTCCTACCGGACGCAGACGATCTGGAACGCCCAGAGCGGCCGCAGCGAGCTCGTCCGCTGGGACCCGTGCAAGGAGATCGGCTACAAGGTCAACGGCTATCTCGGCGGCCGCGAGGGCCTGCGGGACGTGCAGCAGGCCGTGGCCCGGCTGTCGGCCGCGAGCGGGCTGCGCTTCCGCTACCTGGGCTCCACCACCTTCGTGCCCTCGGCGGGCCGCAGCCAGAGCGCGGTGGCGCCGCTGGTCATCGCCTGGGCCCGGCCCGCCGGGCAGCCCAGCGGGTCCTCCTACGCCCACCGCGCCGAGACCGGCCGCGGCGGCTGGAGCGCCACCTGGGGCGCCGGCAAGCCGGTGCGGATCACCTCCGGCTACGTCGTCGTGCGCGCCGGGCAGCCGCTGGCGCGGGGCTTCGGCACGGGCGTCACCCGCGGCCGCGTGCTGCTCCACGAGCTCGGCCACGCGGTCGGCCTCGGCCACGTCGACGACCCGGTGATGGCCATGGACGACACCGTGAGCTATCGCAGCCCCGTCGCCGCCTATCAGGCCGGCGACCGCACCGGCCTGGCCAAGGTCGGCAACCCCCACGGCTGCGTCGCCTAACCGCCTGCGGGCGCGAACACCACCAGCGCCCTGGCCACGTCGCCGGCATCCTCGACCAGCGCCACGCACCGGCCGTCGGGCGCGAACGCGCCCACCGCACCCGGCTGTCCGGTCGGGCTCAGCCGCCGGCCGTGCGACAGGGCCTCGGCCTCCTCCGGCGTCAGCATGCGCACCGCAAAGGCCCGCTCGACCGCCCGGTCCAGCGGGACCACCGCGGCGTCGACCTGCTGCGGGCCCTCCTCCAGCGCCTCGAGCGACCGGGCGGCCGACAGGTCGAACGGGCCGACCCGGGTGCGCCGCAGCGCGGTGAGGTGGCCGCCGACGCCCAGCGCCCCGCCCAGGTCGCGAGCCAGCGCGCGCACGTAGGTGCCGGACGAGCACTCCACCGACACGTCCAGGTCGTCTCCGCGCCGCGCCAGCAGGTCCAACCGGGACACCACCACCGGACGGGCCGCCAGCTCCACCGCCTGCCCCGCGCGCACCCGGGCGTAGGAGCGGACTCCGTCGACCTTGACCGCCGACACCGAGCTGGGCACCTGCTCCAGCGCGCCGGTCAGCGCCGCCAGCGCCCGCGCGAGCGCCTCGTCGTCCACCCCGGAGGCGTCGCGGACCTCGACCACCTCGCCCTCGGCGTCGTCGGTGACCGTCGTCGCGCCCAGCCGCACGGTCGCGTCGTAGCCCTTGGTGGTCAGTGCCAGGTGGCCGAGCAGCCGGGTCGCCCGGCCGATTCCCAGCACCAGCACGCCGGTGGCCATCGGGTCCAGGGTGCCGGCGTGGCCGACCTTGCGCGTACGGGCGAGCCGCCGCGTGCGCGCGACGACGTCGTGGCTGGTCCAGCCGCCGGGCTTGTCGACGACCAGCAGGCCGTCCGGTGCGGGCGGTGCCTTGTCCGGCCGGATCACGCCGGCAGGTGCGGGGCGTCGTCCAGCGCCGCGCGCAGCACGCTCATGGTCGTCTCGACGTCGTCGTAGGACGTGAAGCCCGCGGCGAAGCGGTGCCCGCCGCCGCCGAGCGCCCCGCACACCTCGCCCAGGTCGACGGCTCCCTTGCTGCGCGTGGACACCCGCAGGGGGCCGCCCGGCTCCTGCTTCAGCACCACGGCGACCTCGGCCTCCCGGGCGGTGCGCACCACGTCGATGACGCCCTCGACGTCGGACAGCGACACGCCGGCGCCGGACAGCAGCGAGGCGGGCAGCGTGGTCCAGACCAGCCCGAGCCCGCGCACCGCCTGCTGCTCCAGGCGCGCCTCGGCGCAGGCCCGGCCGAGAACCTGCAGGTAGCCGTAGGGGTTGGTGTCGTAGACCGCCCGCGCGATGAGGTCGTGGCGGATGCCCGTCTGCAGCAGCCGGGCCGCCAGCGCGTGCACCGCGGGCGTCGTCGCGGCGTAGGTGAACGAGCCGGTGTCGGTGAGCAGCCCGGTGTACAGCGCGGTGGCCAGGTCCTCGTCCAGCGGCACGCCCAGGCGGTCGAGCAGCTCGGCGACCAGCACGGCGGTGGCCGCCGCCTGGTCGTCGACCAGGCGCACCGACCCGAAGGGCCGCCCGCTGGTGTGGTGGTCCAGCACGATCACGCAGGCGGCGGTCTGCAGCCGGTCGGCGAGCAGCCCCAGCCGGTCGGGGCTGCTGGTGTCCAGGGTGACGAGCAGCTCCGGCCGCGCCGGCACCTGGTCGGCCGGCGTCAGCAGGTCCAGGCCGGGCAGGAAGCCGTACGCGTCCGGGACGACCTGCGGGTCCTCGCCCCAGGCCGCCACGACCGTGACGCCGCGGGCGCGCAGCGCCAGGCCGAGGGCCAGCATCGAGCCGAGAGCGTCACCGTCCGGCGCGACGTGGCAGGCAAGAACGACGGAGCGGGCCCGGGCCAGCAGGTCCACGGCCTCCCGCCACACCTGCTCCGACGGAGCGGTCACTCGTCCTCGTCGTCCGGAACGACGCGGGGCACCCGATACGGGTCGGGATCGCCGGCCGGCCGGGCCGTCTCGGCGATCCGGTGGACCCGGGCGTCAGCCTGGCGGGCCTGCTCGAGCAGCTCCTCGAGCCGGCCGGTCACCTGCGGCACCGAGTCGGCGATGAAGGCCAGCGACGGCGTGTAACGCACGCCGGTCTGCCTGCCGACCTGCGACCGCAGCACGCCCTTGGCGCTCTCGAGCGCGGCCGCACTCTCGCTGTGGGCGCGCTCGTCGCCGTAGACCGTGTAGTAGAGCGTGGCCTCGCGCAGATCGGGCGTCACCTTGGCGTCGGTGATGGTGACCATGCCCAGCCGCGGGTCCTTGACCTGCAGCTCCAGCGTGGAGGCCACGACCTCCCGGATGCGCACCGCGAGCTTGCGGGCTCGCGCGACGTCGACCATGTCGTCAGTCTTCCTGTCTTCTCGTGCGTACGTCCGTCGGTCCGGCGATCTTCACCCGGGAATGTTTTTTTCAGTCCTGCGGCCCGACCAGGCGCTGGTGGGCGCTCAGGACCTCGAGCTCGGGGCGAGCGGCGACCAGCCTCTCGCAGGCATCCAGCACCTCCCGACAGTGCCCCGGATCCGGCGACACCACCGCCACCCCGACCAGCGCCCTGCGGTGCAGGTCCAGGTGCCCGGCCTCGGCAGCACTGACCTCGAACTCTCGGCGCAGCCGCGCGACCACCGGCCGCACCAGCGAGCGCTTCTCCTTGAGGGAGTGCACCTCCCCCAGGAGCAGGTCCAGCTCCAGCACCCCGACCCACACGTCTGTCAGCCTCCCGTACGCGGGACTGGGTGCGGAAAGAGCCGCCGGGCGGCGGCCTCCCGGACGGCGCATGACGGGACGAAGTCCCAGCGCCGCAGGAAGGCCACCGCCCGAAGGCGGACGGACCCTAGACCCGCGGGATCTCCTTCATCTCCCAGGTCTCGATGATGTCCTCGTTCTTGATGTCGTTGAACGACCCGAGCCCGATACCGCACTCGTAGCCCTCGCGGACCTCGGTCGCGTCGTCCTTGAAGCGACGGAGCGACTCGACGGTGAGGTTGTCGGCGACGACGACCCCGTCACGCAGCAGGCGCGCCTTCGTGTTGCGGCGGATGAGCCCGCTGCGCACGATCGAGCCGGCGACGTTGCCGATCTTCGGAACGCGGAAGACCTCGCGCACCTCGGCGGTGCCGAGCTGCACCTCCTCGTAGACCGGCTTGAGCATGCCCTTGAGGGCAGCCTCGACGTCCTCGATGGCGGCGTAGATGACCGAGTAGTAGCGGACGTCCACGTGCTCCTTGACCGCCAGGTCGCGGGCGTTGCCCTCCGGCCGGACGTTGAAGCCGAGGATGACAGCGTCGGAGGCCGACGCCAGCGTGACGTCGTTCTCGGTGATCGCGCCGACGCCCCGGTGGATGATCCGCAGCGAGACCTCCTCGCTGACCTCGATCTTGAGCAGCGCGTCCTCGACGGCCTCGACCGAGCCGGACACGTCGCCCTTGAGGATGAGGTTGAGCTGGGTCTTCTCCCCCTCCTTGAGGCGCTCGAACAGCGACTCGAGGGTCGGACGCCCACGGCTCTGCGCGAGGGCGGCGTTGCGCTCGCGCGCCTGCCGCTGCTCCGCGATCTGTCGGGCCGTGCGGTCCTCGGCGACGACCAGGAAGTTGTCGCCGGCACCGGGCACGTTGGTGAACCCGAGCACCTGCACCGGCTGCCCGGGGCTCGCCTCGGTGACGTTCTCGCCACGCTCGTTGAGCATGGCGCGGACGCGGCCGTACGCGTCGCCGGCGACGATGGAGTCACCGATGCGCAGCGTGCCCCGGGTGACCAGGACGGTCGCCACGGGCCCGCGGCCCTTGTCGAGGCGGGCCTCGATCGCGATGCCCTGCGCGTCGACGTTGGCGTCGGCGAACAGCTCCAGCGCCGCATCGGTCGTCAGCAGGATGGCGTCGAGGAGCTCCTCGAGGCCGGTACCCGCCTTGGCCGAGACGTCGACGAACATCGTCGAGCCGCCGTACTCCTCGGCGACCAGGCCGTACTCGGTGAGCTGACCGCGGACCTTGGCCGGGTCAGCCCCTTCCTTGTCGACCTTGTTGACCGCGACGACGATCGGGACCTCGGCCGCCTGAGCGTGGTTGAGGGCCTCGATGGTCTGCGGCTTGACGCCGTCATCGGCCGCCACCACGAGCACGACGATGTCGGTGACCTTGGCACCGCGGGCGCGCATGGCGGTGAACGCCTCGTGGCCCGGGGTGTCGATGAACGTCAGCTCGCGCACGCCGCCCTCGACGGGGTGGTGCACCTGGTAGGCGCCGATGTGCTGCGTGATGCCACCGGCCTCGCCCTTGACCACGTCGGTCTGCCGGATCGCGTCGAGCAGCCGGGTCTTGCCGTGGTCGACGTGGCCCATGATCGTGACGACCGGCGGGCGGGCGACCAGGACGGCCTCGTCGTCGTAGTCCGCACCGAAGCTGAGGTCGAACCGCGTGAGCAGCTCGGCGTCCTCCTCCTCGGGCGTGACGATCTGGACGTCGTAGCCGAGCTGCACGCCGAGCAGCTGCAGCGTCTCGTCGGTGCAGGACTGCGTCGCCGTCACCATCTCGCCGAGCTGGGTGAAGACCACCTGCACGAGCGAGCCGGGGTTGGCGTTGATGCGGTCCGCGAAGTCCGACAGGGACGAACCGCGGGCCAGGCGCACGACCTCGCCGTCGCCGCGGGCGACCGCACCGCCCATCGTCGGGGCGGCGAGGTTGTCGAACTCCTGACGACGCTGCTTCTTGCTCTTGCGCCCACGGGTCGGACGGCCACCAGGACCGCGGCCGAACGCGCCGGGGGTCGCGCCACCGCGACCGGCACCGCCGCGC
>JAOPWI010000358.1 GCA_025965755.1 Frankiales bacterium
GACGAGCGCGGTGCTGACGGCGGCGGCCGCGGCGACGCCCCGGGTCGTCGGTGCTGACCTGCGTGTGGACATGGCATTCCCCCCTTGCCCGCGGGCGGGCCGAGCCGGGTGCTCGACGGGCCCCTACAGGCCGCCCCGGCCGGAGGCTCGCCGGGACCGGGGCGGGCGGACGCCGGGACGATCAGTAGCCCGGGACGCCGCGGACGCTAGACCTTCCGCGGCGCACCCCGGACGGCTTCTGCCGAGGTCGCGGGAGCAAACGGACAACGGGGACGGGCCGAGGCGCTCGGGGCCGTCACGGGTGCAGGGCGGGGGGCGGCGCCTTGGCCACCAGCGTTCCGGCCAGCAGGCGCTTGAGCCCCTCGACGCACTCCGCCCGCGCCACGGGGTCGCGCAGGCCCACCGAGGACAGCCCCCACAGCAGCGTGGCGAACACTCGCTGGAACAGCCTGGCGTCGGCCTCGGTGAGCTCACCCCGCTCGACGGCCCGGTGGACCATGCCGTCGCGGAACCGCTCCCACGGCACGGGCTGGGGGAGCGGGCCGAGCTCCCGGGGCGACAGCTCGGCCGAGGACTTGGAGATGAAGGCGACCATGGCCTGGTTGGTCTCCATGATCACTGACGTCCGGTCGAGCATGGCGTTCAGCTCGGCGAGCAGGCTGCCCCGGCCCACGACGCTGTCCTCATAGCTGAGGTAGACGACCTCGAAGGCGTACAGATAGGCCGCGTGGTACAGCGCCTGCTTGGACGGGAAGTGGTGGTACACGCTGCCGGCTGTCAGGCCCGCCCGTTCGGCGATGGTCCGCAGGCTGGTCGAGCCGTAGCCCTGGTCGGCGAAGCAGGCGACGGCGGCGTCCAGGACGGCCAGCCGGGTCTGCTCGGCGACGCCGGCCGGTGGCCGGCCGCGGCGCCTGGGCTCACCGTGGACCGCGGCCGGGGTGCTCATGCACGGTCCCGGCCGAGCGCACCGGACATCACCATCGAGCAGTAGGACGACTTGATCTGGAGCGGCGTCATCGGCCCGTCCGCCTGGTACCAGCGGTACAGGGAGTTGAGGCTGGTGAGGATCCAGAGGGTGAGCAGGCGGGCGTCGACGTCCGTCCGGAGCTGTCCGGCGGACTGTGCGGTGGCCACCAGCGAGCGCAGCGCCCGCTCGTAGTCGCCGCGCTCCCGGATGATCCGCTCGCGGCGGTCCACGTCGAGGGCGCCCAGCTCCTGGCTGTAGACCCGCCCCCAGGTGAGGTTGCCGAGCACCACGTCCAGGTGGCCCTCGATGAAGGACACCACCTGCTCGACCGGCGAGCCCTCGGCGGCGGCGGCCCGGTCGGCGTTGGCCTGCAGATCGTCGTGGACCTCTTGCATGATCGCGAACAGCACGTCCCCCTTTGACCGGACGTGGTGGTACAGGCTGCCCTTCAGCAGCCCGACCGCGTCGGCGATCTCCTGGGTGGACGTGCGCTCGAAACCCTGCCGGTGGAACAGCTCCGCGGCCGCCGCCACGATCACGTGCCGTCGCGACGGCGCCGTCGCCGCGCCGTCCCGTCCGGTCTCCACCACGCTCCTCCAGCACCCGAGCCCCGCGGCTGCACGCCGTGCGCGGAGGGGTCAGGTTACAGGGTGCGATCGCTGCCAGCGGGCCGTTGGCGTGTCTTGACCGGTCGTTTGGATGATTCTATGGTCCGGTCGATGCACCGACCCAC
Source organism: Frankiales bacterium (assembly GCA_025965755.1). Classification (GTDB taxonomy): domain Bacteria; phylum Actinomycetota; class Actinomycetes; order Mycobacteriales; family SCTD01; genus RYN-170. The sequence goes on from JAOPWI010000358.1 coordinate 1,701, forward strand.
CCAGGGACGGGGCGGCGACGGGCGCACCTGCTCTCGCTGGTCACCGGGGACCTGCGACGTCGGGCGCGAGCCGCTGGCAGGGCGGCACCGAGAACAGAGGGGAAAGCACATGGCGATCCATCGTTCAGGCCGGCTCGCGACCTGGGGGGTAGCCGTCGCGGCCGGCCTTCTCGTGGCGGCGTGCGGCGGCGCCGACACCACCGGTGGAGCGCAGGCCGGCGGCTCCGGCGGCTCGGCCGGCTCGACCGGCGGCTCGACGGCGGCCCTCGACACGGAGTCGACCTTTCGCTACGGCTACCCGATCACGGTCAGCCGCCTGGACCCGCACAAGGCGAGCATCAGCCAGGACGCCACGACGTTGTTCCCGGCGTACGACCGCCTGCTGCACGTGTCGTCCGAGGGTGAGCTCGTTGCGGGCCTGGCCGAGAAGTGGTCGTTCAGTCCCGACGGCAAGCAGCTCACGCTGAACCTGCGCCAGGGCGTCACCTTCCACGACGGCACGCCGCTCGACGCCGCCGCCGTCAAGGCCAACATCGATCGGGCCAAGGGCGTCCAGGGCTCGTCGGTGGCCACCGACCTGCGGTCCGTGACCGCCGCGACCGTCGTCGACCCCGCGACCGTGCGCCTCGACCTGGCTCAGGCAGACGTCGCTCTGCTCGGTGCCCTGGCCGACCGGGCGGGCATCCAGGTGAGTCCCAAGGCGCTCGCCGACGGCACCAACCTGGACGAGAAGATGGTGGGCGCCGGTCCCTACAAGCTGGTGTCCCACGTGCCGGGCTCGCTCACCTCGTTCGAGCGCTATGACGGCCACTGGGACGCCACCCCGCGGGCCAAGCGCCTGGAGATCCGGGTCTACGCCGACTCGGTGGCCCGCCTCAACGCCTTGCGCACCGGGCAGATCGACGCGACCAGCCTGAGCCAGAACCAGGTGTCCGAGGTGCAGAACGACCCGGCTGTGAAGATGACGTTCAAGACCGAGCTCGCCTACCTGTACGTGGTCCAGAACCGGGCGCGCGCCGGCCAGGGTGACCTCAAGGTGCGCCAGGCGATGCTGCACGCCATCGACCGCGAGGGCATCTGCAAGGCGATCCTGTTCGGCTACTGCGAGGTGACCGACCAGCCCTTCCCTCCGGGCTACAAGGCCTTCAACCCCGACATCCCGAAGGTGCTGTACCCCTACGACGTCGAGAAGGCCAAGCAGCTCCTGGCCGAGGCCGGCACGCCGAGCTTCTCGGTGACCATGCTGACGCCGGCCGGCCTGCCGATCTTCCCGGAGGTCGCCGAGGCCATCCAGGCCCAGTGGAAGGCCGTCGGGATCACGTCGTCGATCCAGCCGGCCGAGCCCTCCAAGCTCGGTGAGTTGATGTTCGCCCAGAAGTCCGCGGACACCATGCTCGCCACCTGGGGCGGACGGCCGGACCCCTCCATCACCTTCGCCCAGCGCGGCACCGCAGCCGGCTTCGCCAACCCGGGTGGCGTCACGACGCCGAAGATGGAGGACCTGTGGAAGCGCAGCGTGGCCGAGACCGACCCCGTCAAGCGCCAGGTCATCCTGCGCGAGGGCTCCAAGGAGATGGCGGAGCAGGTGCTCGAGATGGTGCTTGCCTTCCCGAAGGTGCCCTACGTGATGAGCGACAAGGTCGTCGGGTTCACGCCGTACCTGTCCAGCAAGCCGGAGTTCCGCACGGTGGGTCTCAGCAAGTGACCCCGGCTGGCGAGGTCGCCGGCAGGAGGGGGATCCGGTGATCCTGCTCCTCGGCCGCCGGCTCCTGCTGATGGTGCCGATCCTGCTGGTGGTGTCCTTCCTCGTCTTCGGCCTCGTGGTGGCGGTTCCCGGTGACCCCGCCATCACGCTGGCCGGCGACAACGCCACGCCGGAGCGCATCGCCGAGATCCGCGGCCAGCTGGGTCTGGACGACCCGCTGGCGCAGCAGTACGGGCGATGGGTCGGCGGGGTCGTGCAAGGCGACCTCGGTGCGTCGCTGTTCTCGGGCCGACCGGTGGCCACGTCCATCGCCGAGCGCATGCCCGTCACGATCGGGCTGGCCACCCTGTCGATGATCGTGGCCCTGCTGATCTCGATTCCGGCCGGAATCATCGCCGCGACCAAGCGTGGCCGGTGGCCGGACCGGGTGGCGACCTTTCTGGCGTCGGCCGGTCTGGCCATGCCCAGCTTCTTTCTCGGCCTCGTGCTCGTCCTCGTCTTCTCGCTCCAGCTCGGATGGCTCCCGGCCACCGGCTACGTGCCCTTCGAGGTCGACCCGGTGCTCTGGCTCAAGCACATGATCCTGCCGGCGATCACCCTCGGCGCGGCCGCGGCCGCGGAGACCACCCGGCAGCTGCGCTCGTCACTCAGCGACGTGTTGCAGCAGGACTACATCCGCACCGCCCGGGCCAAGGGCACCCGGGCGGGCTCCGTGATCGTCCACCACGCGCTGAAGAACGCCGCCGTTCCCGTCGTCACGGTCCTGGGCTTTCAGGTGGCGTTCCTGCTCGGTGGCTCCGTGATCGTCGAGCAGATCTTCGCCTTGCCGGGCCTGGGCGGCCTGGCCATCCGTGCCGTGATCGACCGCGACATCCCGGTCATCCAGGGCGTCGTGGTCTTCGCTGCCGTGCTCGTCATGGTGGTCAACCTGGCCGTCGACCTCCTGTACGGCTGGCTCAACCCGAAGATCAGGACCGCATGACCGACACCGGCTCCCTCGAGCAGCGACCCGGTCGGCCGCTGGAGGCCGACCCCTGGAGCACGTTCACGGGGCCTGCCGTGGCCGCGGACCAGGTGGTGGCGGTCACGTCCTTCCGCCGGTTCCTGCGCCGGTTCGCCGGCCAGCCCATGGCGGTGGGCGCGCTCGCCGTCCTCGTGGTGCTGGTGCTGGCCGCGATCGCCGCGCCGCGGATCGCCCCGTTCGACCCGCTGGCGCAGGACCTGCAGGACACCCTGCAGGGCCCGACGTCCGAGCACTGGCTCGGCACCGACGAGCTGGGCCGGGATGTCCTCAGCCGGATGCTGTTCGCGGCGCGGGTGTCCCTGGTGGCCGCTGCCCAGGCGGTGCTGCTGGCCATCGCCCTCGGCGTGCTGCCGGGGCTGATGGCGGGCTTCCTTCGTGGGTGGGTCGACGCGGTCATCAGCCGCATCACGGACGCGGTCATGAGCTTCCCGCCGCTGCTGCTGGCCATCGCCATCGTCGGCGTGTTCGGGCCCAGCCTGACCAACGCCATGCTGGCGGTCGGGGTGATCTTCGCTCCGCGCTTTCTGCGGGTCACCCGGGGCGCCGTCCTGGCCGCGCGCGAGGAGACCTTCGTCGAGGCCAGCCGCTCCATCGGCACGCCGGTGCTGCGGATCATCGCTACCCGGATCCTGCCCAACATCCTGTCGCCGCTGCTGGTCCAGACGTCGCTGGCTCTCGGGTTCGCCATGCTCGCCGAGGCCAGCCTGAGCTTTCTCGGCCTCGGGGTTCAGCCGCCCGACGCCAGCTGGGGCGCCATGATCGGCCGGGCCTACCGGTTCCTGGCCCAGACGCCGACGCTGGTGGTCTTTCCCGGCATCGCCATCGCCGTCTGCGTTCTCGCCTTCAACATCCTCGGGGACGGGCTTCGCGACTCGTTCGGCCGCGACACGAGAGGAGCCGGCCGATGACCGCGATCGCTGCGCCCGCCACCCTCGCGCTCGACGTCGAGGACCTCTCGGTCGAGTTCGTCGCTGACCGCCGCTGGGTCCGAGTCGTCGACGGCGTCTCGTTCTCGGTCCGCCGCGGGGAGACGCTGGCCGTCGTCGGCGAGTCCGGCTCCGGCAAGAGCGTCACCAACCTGGCCGTCATGGGGCTCATCAACGCGCCCCAGGGCCGGATCACGTCCGGCCGCGTCCTGCTCGAGGGCACGGACCTGCGGGCCCTGGAGCGCAGGGCGTTGGAGGACGTGCGCGGCAACCGGATCGCCATGGTCTTCCAGGAGCCGATGACCTCGCTGAACCCGGCCTACCGGGTCGGCGACCAGATCGCCGAGGTGGTCCGCCGGCACCGGGGCGTCAGCCGGTCGGCGGCACGGGCGAGGGCTGTCGAGGCCCTCGACCACGTCGGCATCCCTCAGGCCTCGTCCCGGGCCCGGGCCTACCCGCACGAGTTCTCCGGCGGCATGCGCCAGCGGGTGATGATCGCCATGGCCATCGCCTGTGAGCCGGCGGTTCTGGTGGCGGACGAGCCGACCACGGCCCTCGACGTCACCATCCAGGCGCAGGCTCTGGACCTCCTGCGTCAGATGCGGGACGACCTCGGAATGGCCCTGGTCTTCATCACCCACGACCTCGCCGTCGTGGCCGACATCGCCGACCGGGTCATGGTCATGTACGGCGGTCAGGCGGTGGAGACGGCGGAGGTGCACGAGCTGTTCGCCCACCCGCGCCACCCCTACACGGAAGGCCTCATGCGCTCCATGCCTCAGGTGGGCCTGCGCGGCCGGCGGCTGGCCAGCATCCCCGGCCAGCCGCCGCGGCCGACTGCCCTGCCCCCGGGCTGCCGGTTCGCCCCGCGCTGCCCCTACGCGCTCCCGAAGTGCGACGTTCCGCCGCCCCTGGTGGACGTCGTCCCCGGCCACGCCACCCGCTGCGTGCGGGCTGACGAGCTGGTGCTGCGGGGCCCGCGATGAGCCTCGTGGCAGATCCCACCGCGCCCGCCTCCCCGCCGGCGGCGCAGGCACCGCTGCTCGATGTCCGCAACCTGTCTGTCTCCTTCCGGTTGCGGTCGGCGCCCTTCGCCCCCAAGCGCCGGCTGCGGGCGGTCGACGACGCCAGCTTCACCATCGGCGCGGGCGAGACGCTCGGGCTGGTCGGGGAGTCCGGGTCGGGCAAGTCGACCACCGGCCGCGGCGTGCTCGGGCTGGTCCGGGCGGACAGCGGCGTCGTCCAGCTGGCCGGGACCGAGGTCACGGCCCTGCGGGGCGGCGATCTGCGCCGCTTCCGTCGGCACGCGCAGATGGTCTTCCAGGACCCGTACTCCTCGCTCGATCCGTCGGCCCAGGTCGGCGACAGCGTGGCCGAGCCGCTCAAGGTGCACACCGACCTGAGGGGCCAGGCGCTGCAGGACCGGGTGGGCGAGCTGTTCGAGCGCGTTGGCCTCGGTCGCCAGCACCTGCGCCGCTACCCGTACGAGTTCTCCGGTGGCCAGCGCCAGCGGATCGCCATCGCCCGCGCCATCGCCCTGCGGCCGAAGCTGGTCGTGTGCGACGAGGCGGTGAGTGCCCTGGACGTGTCGACCCAGAACCAGGTCATCAACCTGCTCGAGGACCTGCGCGACGCGGACGGCACGTCCTACCTGTTCATCTCCCACGACCTCGGCGTGGTCCGCCACATCGCCCACCGGGTGGCGGTCATGTACCTGGGTCGCCTGGTGGAGATCGGCCCCACGGAGCGGTTGTTCGCCGCGCCCGCCCATCCGTACACGGTCGCCCTGCTCGATGCCTCACCCGTGCCGGACCCCGTCGTGCAGCGCTCGCGCACCCGCACGGTGCTGGAGGGTGACCTGCCGGACCCGAGCAACCCGCCTCCGGGCTGCCCGTTCAGCACCCGGTGCCCGTCGGTGATGGACGTCTGCCGGCAGGTCATGCCGGAGCCGGTGGCCGTCGCCGGCGGCGGCGTCGTGCGCTGCCACCTGCACACCGCGGGCGGGTCGGCGCCCGCCGGCCTCGTCCCCAGCGGCGCCGGCTAGGGGCCGGTCGAGCGTTCCGGGGAGCGCCGGCTCCGGCACGGCCGGACGCCCGCGTCGCCGGTGCGTCCCGGCGCGCTCGCACGCGAGGGGGTGAGGCGGACGGCGGAGCGTCGTCGGCGTCCCACAGCGTGAGACGGACATCCCAGGAGGCCTAGCCTGGTGGTGTGACCGCCGTGCACGCACCGACGCCCGACCTCGACGCGTGGCGCAGCCTGCCCGCCGCCCAGCAGCCGTCCTGGCCGGACCCGGCGGTGCTGGCCGAGGTGGCCCAGACGCTGTCCGAGGTGCCGCCGCTGGTGCAGCCGCAGGAGTGCGACACCCTGCGCGCCCGGCTGGCCGCCTGCGCCCGCGGCGAGGCCTTCCTGCTGCAGGGCGGCGACTGCGCCGAGACGTTCGCCGCCAACACCGCCGAGGGCATCCGCGGCAAGGTCCGCACGCTGCTGCAGATGGCCGTCGTCCTGACGTACGGCGCCAGCACGCCGGTCGTGAAGCTGGGCCGCATGGCCGGGCAGTACGCCAAGCCGCGCAGCTCGGACGTCGAGAGCTCGACCGGGCTGCCGTCCTACCGGGGCGACGCCGTCAACGACCTGCACGGCGACCGCACGCCGGACCCGCGCCGCATGGTGCGGGCCTACGCCAACAGCGCCGCCACCCTGAACTTCATGCGGGCCATGGCCACCGACGGGTCGGCCGAGCTGTCGGCCGTGCACGACTGGAACCGCGACTTCGTGCGGCGCAGCCCGGCCGGCCACCGCTACGAGGAGCTGGCGACCGACATCGACCGGGCGCTGGCCTTCATGCGCGCCTGCGGGCTGGACCTCGCCGGCATCCCGGCGACCCACGGCGTCGAGCTGTACTCGAGCCATGAGGCGCTCCTGCTGGAGTACGAGCGCGCGCTCACCCGCCACGACGAGGCGAGCGGCGCGTCGTACGACCTGTCCGGGCACATGGTCTGGGTCGGCGAGCGCACCCGCGACCTGGACGGCGCCCACATCGACCTGGTGAGCCGCATCGCCAACCCGGTCGGGGTCAAGCTCGGCCCGACGACCACGCCCGAGATGGCCGTCGCCCTGTGCGAGCGGCTCGACCCGCACCGCCAGCCGGGCCGGCTCACCCTGATCACCCGGATGGGTGCGGGCAAGGTGCGCGCGGTGCTGCCGGACCTGGTGCGCGCGGTCGAGGACGCCCGTGGGCCGCACAGCGTCGTCTGGACCTGCGACCCGATGCACGGCAACACCCAGGAGAGCCCGAGCGGCTACAAGACGCGTCACTTCGACGACGTCATGGACGAGGTGCTCGGCTTCTTCGAGGTTCACGCGGCGCTGGGCACCACGCCGGGCGGCGTGCACGTGGAGCTCACCGGCGAGGACGTCACCGAGTGCCTGGGCGGGGCCCACGAGCTCACCCACGAGGACCTGGCCGGCCGCTACGAGACGGCCTGCGACCCGCGGCTCAACACCGGGCAGTCGCTGGAGCTGGCCTTCCTGGTGGCCGAGATGCTGCAGCGCCGGCGGGCCGCGGCCCAGCCCTAGGGCTGCGCGTCGTAGGTCGTGCTGGCGGTCTGCTGGTCGCTGCTGGCGCGGACCTCGTGCGGGCCCGGCACGTTGCTCGGGTCCTGGGCGGCCAGCGTGACCGAGAAGCGGCCGGTGTCGTCCGGCACGGCCGTCGCGGTGCTGTCGGTCGGTTGACCGGTCGCGTCGAAGTAGACGACCGTCACCTGCAGGTCCGGAACCCAGCCGGTGCCGGTCACCACGACGTCGGCGCCGTTGGGTCCTGACTCCGGGTCCAGCGCGACGGTGAGCTCCTCGGCCAGCGCCGCCGACGGCGACGGCGACGGCGAGGGGGAGGGCGACGGCGACGGGGACGGCGGACGGCGGGCCTCGAGGGTCACGACCGTGAGGGGCTGCGCGGCCCGGGCCGGCAGCTGGGGCGCGACCAGCGGCGACGGCGCGGGCATCGCCGTCACCAGGGGGTGGCCGTTGGCGGCGGTGCGGACGTCGATGCCGTCCGGGGCCAGCACCAGCAGCAGGCCCAGGCCGATGCCGGCGCCGACCGCGAGGAGCAGGCCGAGCAGCGC
>JAOPWI010000423.1 GCA_025965755.1 Frankiales bacterium
GGCCGGGGGCGTCGTGGCGGCCAGCTCCGCGCGGCGGGCGGCCAGCGCGTTCTGGGCGCCCGCAGCGGCGAAGACGTCGTCGCGGACCAGCGCGCTCTCCGGCCGCGGCCGGGCGAACGCGTCGAAGGCGTCCTGGAGCGGCTGCACCTGGTCATAGACCGACTCGATCGTGGGCCGCAGACCGTCGCGGTAGACCTTGGCGGCGACCGCCGGAGCGAGGGTGGGCGAGGCGGCAGCCGGTGCCGGGCTGGCCGACGGCGACCCGGACGGCTGCGGCGGGGCCGCGGCCCGGTCCGGCGAGCCGGAGCAGCCGGCGACGAGCAGCCCGGTGAGGAGCATGGCCAGGGAGGAGCGCACCGCTACACCGCCAGGGACGGCTTGAGCTGCAGGAGCCGGGCCAGCAGGCCGTTGACGAAGCGCGGGCTCTCGTCGGTCGACAGGCTGGCGGCCAGGTCGACCGCCTCGCTGATCGCGACCTCGTCGGGGACGTCCTCACACCACAGCAGCTCGTAGGTCCCGACCCGCAGCACGGCCAGGTCCACCGGCGGCATCCGGTCCAGCGTCCAGTCCTCGGCGTAGGTCGTGAGCAGCTCGTCGATGCGGGCCCGGTTGGCCACCACGCCCTCGACCAGCTCGACGGCGTACTCCGGGACGGGCGGGTCGGCGTGCACCAGCCGCGCCCGCAGCGTCACCAGGGCGTCGCCCTCGCGCTGCGCCGCCTCGTAGAGCACGTCGACGGCGCGCTTGCGGGCCTTGCTGCGAGCACCCATCTAGCTGGAGATGCGGCCCAGGTAGGAGCCGTCCCGGGTATCGACCTTGATCTTCTCGCCCGACGTGAGGAAGAGCGGGACCTGGATCTCCGCGCCGGTCTCCAGCGTCGCCGGCTTGGTGCCGCCGGTGCTGCGGTCGCCCTGCAGGCCCGGGTCGGTGTGCTGGACCAGGAGCTCGACGCTGGCGGGCAGCTCGACGTACAGCGCCGCGTCCTCGTGCACCGCCACGAGGGCGTCGGTGTTCTCGAGCATGAAGTTCGCCGCCGTGCCGACGGTGGTCTCGGGCACGTAGAGCTGGTCGAACGTGGCCTTGTCCATGAACACGAAGTCGGTGCCCTCGCGGTAGAGGTAGGTCATGTCGCGCTTGTCGACCTGCGCGACCTCCACCTTGGTGCCGGCGTTGAAGGTCTTGTCGACCACCTTGCCGCTGACGACGTTCTTGAGCTTGGTACGGACGAAGGCACCGCCCTTGCCGGGCTTGACGTGCTGGAACTCCACGACCGCCCACAGCCCGTTGTCCTGGCTGAGCACCATGCCGTTCTTGAGGTCGTTCGTCGTCGCCACGCGGGAGCACCAGACTGTCGAGGTCGTTGAGGTCGCAGACCAGGGTAGACGGGCCGGCGGCGGCTAGAGGAACAGCGCCCCGGGGCCGCGGTCCTTGCGGACCTCCTCGTACGCCGCCACGAGCAGGGACGGGTCGGGGTCCTCGAGCATCCGGGCCCTGGCGAGCCCGTCGAGCACGACGAAGCGCAGCCGGCTGCCGCGGCTCTTCTTGTCGACGGCCATCAGCGCGTGCAGGCGGGCCCAGTCGCCGGCGTACTGCACCGGCAGGCCGACCGAGGTCAGGATCTCGCGGTGGCGGTCCGCGGTGGCGTCGTCGAGGCGGCCCGCGAGGCGGCCGAGCTCCGCGGCGAAGACCAGCCCGACGCTGACCGCCGCGCCGTGCCGCCAGCGGTAGTCCTCGGCCCGCTCGATCGCGTGGCCGAGGGTGTGCCCGTAGTTGAGGACCTCCCGCCCGCCCTGCTCGGTGAGGTCCTCCCCCACGACCCGTGCCTTGACGGCGACGGCGCGCTCGACGAGCTCGCGGGTGTGCGGGCCCTCGGGCGTGCGGGCTGCGGCCGGATCCTCCTCGACCAGCTCGAGGATGCGCGGGTCATGCGTGAAGCCCACCTTGACGACCTCGGCGAGGCCGGCGACGTAGTCGTGCCGAGGCACGGTCGACAGCGCGGTCAGGTCGCACAGGACCCCGGCCGGCGGGTGGAACGCCCCCACCAGGTTCTTGCCGGCAGCGGTGTTGATGGCGGTCTTGCCGCCGACGGCGGCGTCGACCATGCCGAGCAGCGTCGTCGGCACGTGCACGACCCGGACGCCGCGCAGCCAGGTCGCGGCCACGAAGCCGGCGAGATCGGTGGTCGCGCCGCCGCCGACGGCGACGACCGCGTCGGAGCGGGTGAAGCCGACCTGGCCGAGCACGTCCCAGAGGTACGCCGCGACCTTGAGGTCCTTGCTCTGCTCGCCGTCGGGCACCTCGACCGAGTGGGCCTCCAGGCCCGAGGCCCGCAGATCGTCGCGGATGGCCTCGGCCGTGACGACCAGCGCCGCCGGGTGGATCACCGCGACCCGCTGGGCGCTCTGCACCAGCCCCGCCAGCTCGCCGAGCAGCCCCTCCCCCACCACGACGTCGTACGGCGCGTCGCCGGCCACAGGAATGCGGGTCGGGGTCATGCGGGGCTCCCTGGAAGGACCTGGTCCAGCACCTGTGCGGGCGTCAGCCCGTCGGTGAGGACCTCGACGGTGGCGATCTCGCGGTACAGCGGCAGCCGGGCGGCCAGCAGCTCCCGCAGGGCGGCGCGCGGGTTGAGCGCCAGCACCGGGCGGTCGCGGGCGAAGCCCACCCGCCGGGCGCCGTCGGACAGCCCCACGTTGAGGAAGACGACGCGGTGGCCGGCCAGCAGCCCGCGCGTCTCGGCGGCCAGGACGGCGCCGCCGCCGAGGGAGAGCACCCCCTCGTGCTCGGCCAGCGCGGTGGCCACGGCGGCCCGCTCCAGCGCCCGGAAGTGCTCCTCGCCGTCGTCGATGAAGATCTCGGCGATCGGCTTGCCGACCGTCGCCTCGACGTCGGCGTCGGTGTCCCGGAACGGCACGCCGAGCCGGGCGGCGGCCAGCCGGCCCACGGTGGTCTTGCCTGCGCCGGGCGGGCCGACCAGGACGAGGACGGGACCGGTCACCGGATCGACAGGCCCTTGAGGTATCCCTCGTAGTTGCGCCGGGTCTCCTCGACCGAGTCACCGCCGAACTTCTCGAGCGCGACGTCGGCGAGCACCAGCGCGACCATCGCCTCGGCGACGACGCCGGCCGCCGGGACCGCACAGACGTCACTGCGCTGGTTGTGCGCCACCGCCGCCTCACCGGTGGACGTGTCGACCGTCCGCAACGCCCGCGGGATCGTGCTGATCGGCTTCATGGCCGCGCGGACCCGGAGCACCTCGCCGCTGCTCATGCCGCCCTCGGTGCCGCCGAGCCGGCCGCTGGTGCGGCGCAGGCCGCCGGGTCCGGCGACGATCTCGTCCATGGCCTCGCTGCCGCGCACCCGGGCGAGCTCGAAGCCGTCACCGACCTCGACGCCCTTGATGGCCTGAATGCCCATGAGCGCGCCGGCCAGCTTCGCGTCGAGCCGGCGGTCGCCGTGGACGTAGCTGCCGAGCCCCGGCGGGAGGCCGTACGCCAGCACCTCGACGACCCCGCCGAGCGTGTCGCCGTCGCGCTTGGCCGCGTCCACCTCGGCCACCATCGCCGCGCTGGCCGCCGCGTCGAAGGCGCGCACCGGGCTCTCGTCGATGACCGGCAGGTCGGACGGCTCGGGCAGCGGCGTCCCGCCCGGGACGGCCACGGCGCCCACGCTGACGACGTGGCTGAGCACCTCGATGCCGTACGCCTGGCGCAGGAACGCCTTGGCGACCGCGCCGAGGGCGACCCGCGCGGCCGTCTCGCGGGCGCTGGCCCGCTCGAGCACCGGGCGCGCGTCGTCGAAGCCGTACTTCTGCATGCCGACCAGGTCGGCGTGACCGGGCCGGGGGCGGGTCAGCGGGGCGTTGCGGGCCAGGCCCTCCAGCTCGGCCGCCTCGACCGGGTCGGGGCTCATGACCGTCGACCACTTCGGCCACTCGGTGTTGCCGACGCGCACCGCCAGCGTGCCGCCCTGGGTCACCCCGTGGCGCAGCCCGCCGAGGAACTCGACCTCGTCGCGCTCGAAGGCCATGCGGGCGCCGCGGCCGTGACCGAGGCGGCGCCGGGCCAGCTCGTCGGCCACCTGCTCGCTGTCCGTGCGGACACCGGCGGGCAAGCCCTCCAGCACGGCCATCAGGGCAGGACCATGGGACTCACCGGCGGTCAACCATCTCAGCACCCGCACAGTGTTCCACTGCCCGCCGCCGACCCGTCGCGGCGCAGGTCAGCCGAGCCGGACCGCCACACCGATCAGGGCGTCGAACGGCTCGCCGGCACCGTCCTTGAGCACCGCTGTCCAGCGGTTGCTCTCCGGCTCCTGCTGCAGCGACAGCAGCCGCACCCGGGAGGTGCCGAGCTGCTCGCCGATGGATGCCGTGACGCGCGCGGCACCGAGCAGGAACTCCGCCCTCGTGGTGTCACCCGTGCCGAGCACGCGGGACAGCGTGACCGACGTCGTGAGCGGCGACGCCGAGGGAGCAGAGGACGGCAGGGCGGGGACGGGAGCGGGGCCAGGGACCGGCCCCAGGACCGGTCCCTCGAGGACCGGCTCCACGACCGGGTCGGGCAGCTGCTGCGGCTCCGGAACGACGACCGGCGCCGGCACCCCGCCCGGCAGCGCCGGGACAGGCTCCCCAGCTGCCGCAGGCGCCCCGGTGGTGTCACCCTGGGTCACGGCGTTCGTGTCCGTGGGCGCGACGATGAGGGCCCGGAACGGGTCACGGGCGCGACCGGGCGGCGCGACCGACACGGGTGAGGCGGCCACCGGGCTCGGCGAGGGGGCGACGGCCAGCTGGGCGCTCCGGGGGGGCGCCTGGACCGCGGCCAGCACGGCCTGCTCGTCGCCGTCTCCGCCACCGCTGAGCAGCAGCATGCCGGCCGCCGCGAGGGCCACGGCGCCCAGGCTGCCGGCCATCAGCACCACGCGCTGGTTGCGACCGCCCTCGTCGCGCGGGGCGCCGTCCTGCTCCTGCCGGCCGAGCCGGAGGGTCTTGTCAGACACGGTC
>JAOPWI010000081.1 GCA_025965755.1 Frankiales bacterium
GGACGCCGGCCCGCGAGCCGCGCAGCGCGGCCAGCGCCGGCACCACGTACAGCAGGACCGGCAGCGCCGCCGCGGCGATCGGCGCGGTGTGCAGCGACTTGGTGTAGCCGTCGACCAGCTGCGGCCAGCTGTCGTACATCCGGGTGGTGGCGAGCGCGGTGCCGTCGGCGACGCCGCCGGTGCCGCCGGCCCGCTTGAGCGCGCGCAGCAGCTCCAGATCCTCCACGACCGCGTCGTGCACCGCGGCGTGGCCGCCGACCCGGTCGTAGGCCTGCCGGCGCACCGCGAGCAGCTGGCCGTTCGCGGCCGACAGCGCCGGCCGGGGCGACCGCTCGGCCAGCCGCAGCGGCAGAAACGTCAGCCAGGACCACTGGAGGAGCGGCTGGACCAGCCGGGTGGCTCCCGGGGCCTGCTGCCGCGGGTAGGGGCTGACGAGGTCGAGCCCCGCCTCGTCCAGCAGCGCCACGGTGGCGGCGACGGCGTGCGGGGCGAGCACCACGTCGGCATCGACGAAGACGAGCACCTCGCTGGAGGGGGCCGCGGCTGCGGCCAGCTGCGCGCAGGCGTGCGGCTTGCCGAGCCAGCCCGGCGCCAGCGGCCGGCCCGTCACCAGGCGCAGCCGCGGGTCGCCGTCGGCCACCCGGCGCACCACGTCGGCGGTGCCGTCGGTCGAGCCGTCGTCGAGCACGACCAGCTCGACGTCGACGCCGGTCTGGCCGAGCAGCGCGCGCAGGCAGGGCTCGACCCGGGCGGCCTCGTCGCGCAGCGGCAGCAGGACGCTCACCCGCCGGCCGGTCGTGCGCGCGGTGGGCACCCGCAGCAGCCGGGCGTTCACGGCGGCATGCACCGACAGGGCGGCCACCACCAGGGCGAGCAGCCTCACCGGCGCAGGCTCAGGGCGTAGGGCACGGCCACCAGGCCCATCCCGACCCCGCCGACCAGCGCCGTGACCGGCCGGCCGGCGAAGACGGCGTGGGCGACGATCGAGCCGACGTAGGTCCACAGGAACAGCGCCGCGGGCTGGCGGTCGTCGGCCACCCGGCGCGGCAGGAGCTGCAGCGCGCCCACCATGAGCACGGCGACCAGCAGCCAGCCGAGGTGGTTGGAGACCGGAACGTCCGGCGCGCCGGGCAGCGCGACCTGCACGTCGGTGAAGCGCCAGTGGCCGGCCTGGACCATCTGCGGGTCGAGGAACAGGTCCCAGGCCGCCAGCGCCGACCCGCCGACCAGCGCCGCGGCCAGCGGCGTGCGCGCCAGCGCCTGCCCGACGAGCAGGCAGGGGTAGGCCATCATCGTCCAGGCCAGCGGGATGACGAGCGGCACGTCCAGCAGCGCGGGGCCGAGCGAGTCGGCGTACGTGTAGTCGCCGAACGGCCAGCCGGTGGCCGTGCCGACGGCCTCGGCGAGCAGGCCGGTGCCGGCGGTGATCAGGACGAGCAGGCCGGCCCACCGCGGCCCGCGGTGGGCGAGGGCGTGGGTGACCGACGCCGCGAAGAAGACGACGACGGTCACGACCGTGAGCAGGTCCCGGGGCCGCCCCGACATCAGGGGGTAGCCGATCTGCAGCAGGACCGTGAGCGCCGCGAGCGCCTCGGGTGCCCGCCTCAGGCGACCCGCGGCGAGGGCGGCAGCGCCGGCGGGGACGGACGGCGTCACCCGCCCGAGCCTAGGGGCGGCGACGCGCGGGAGCGACTGCTACAGGCCGGCGTGCATCCTGGCGGCGAGCAGGTCCGAGCGCATGCTCGGGGACGCGCCGTCCAGCACGCTCTCGAACTCGCGCATGGCCCGCCGCTCGGCGCGCTGGACCTTGAGGCGGTGGAGCAGCGACTGGCCGGTGCGGGTCTCGCTGCGGCGGAAGCCACCGAGGGTGATCGTGGTCATCGGGTCCTCCAAGGACGGTCACCTCCCGGTGGAGGTGACCTGTCCAGTGTCGGCGCGAAACCCGCCTCCGGCCCGCTCAGGCGGGCGTGACATGCACGACATCAGCGATCTGTCAAGAGCTCGTTGAGACGTCGCTCACCGGTCTGTGTCACACCGGGCGGCGCAGCACCCCGCGCAGCCGCTGCACGGCCCGGCTCAGGGCCCGGCGGGCGGTCTCGCCGTGCACGTCGTACCAGTCCGGCGTCTCCTCGACGAGGTCGTCGTAGGCCTCCTCGACCAGCTCGTCGGCGAGCGGCCGGCCGGCCACCGGATCGTCGACCAGCAGCTGCCACAGCTCGAGCACCTCGGGCAGCGGCGGCTGCGGCGTGCCCCGCGGCAGCCACCCGCCCAGGTCGAGGTCGACCTCGTCCGGCAGGTCGTCGACCAGCTGCAGCCGGCGCTCCTGCGCCGCGTGCTCGAGACCGGCCCGGCTGCCGAACAGCAGCACCCGGCCCTGGTCGGCCAGCAGAACGTCGGTCTCGGTCTCGTCGTCGACGAGGAACCCGGCGTGCCAGCGGCTCCCGTCGTCGACCAGCAGGACCTCGTACAAGTCAGCCACGGTGAAAGACCTTTCTCAGCAGGGACGGGGAGCGGTCGGCCAGGGCCACCCGGGCCGCCGAGCGGCCACTGGCGCCGAAGACGCCGCCGCCCGGATGGGTGGACGCGCCGCACAGGTAGAGACCGTCGACGCCCGGAACCCGGTAGCCGGCCAGCTCGGGGGTCGGCCGCCACATGAACATCTGATCGAACGCCATCTCGACGTGCATGACCTGGCCGTCGCGCAGCCCGAGCTCGCGCTCGAGGTCCAGCGGCGTCTGGACGTGCATCTGCTCGACGCTGCTGGCGAATCCGGGCGCGTAGCGGTCCACCGCCTCGACCAGCTTGGTGCCCTCGCGCTCGCGGATCGCGTCCCAGTTCTCGCCGTTGGACAGGGCGTACGGGTGCCACTGCCCCCACACGGTGACGTTGTGCTTGCCCGGCGGCGCGAGGGTGTCGTCGAAGGCGCTGAACGTCATGGCCAGCACCGCCGGCTCGGTGGGAGGCAGCCCGGCGACGTACTCGCCGTGGGCCCGCCGCAGCGCCTGCCGGCTGTCGGCGAGCAGCTGGATCGAGCGGTAGACGTCGTCGGTGACGTCCGGATAGCGCGGCAGGTCGCTGGTGGCCAGGCGGACCGCCATGCCGATGCCGTTGCCGGTGCGCACCGTCCGCCGCGCCCGGGCCGCCCAGGACGGCGCCGCCGGCCCGAGCAGGTCCAGCGTGGTCAGCACGTGGCAGCCGGCGACCACCAGGCCGGCCGGCAGGGAGTCGCCGCTGTCGGTGAGCACCCCGGTGGTCCGGGTGCCGCTCGTGGTCACCGCCGCCGCGCCGTCGCCCAGGCGCAGGCGGCCGCCGAAGGACTCGAGCCGCCGCTGCAGCGCCTCGCTGAGCATCCCGCTGCCGCCGCGGGGATGCCCGGGGGCCTTGAGGTGCATGACGGTGTTCCAGCCGACCAGGTCGGCGGTGGCCACCTCGTGGGTCGGCGGGCCGGACTGCGCGCCCATCCAGGCCAGCGCGGTCTTGAGCCGCTCGTCGGTGAAGTGCTCGTCGAGCAGGGAGTCGGCGGTGGTGAGGAACTGCCGGCTCAGCTCCAGGCCGCCCAGCCCGGTCGACCTGCCGACCCCCCACAGGGTGCGGCCCAGGTGGGCCATCGTCGGCGGCCCCTGGAAGGCCTGAAAGACCCGCAGATTGCGGGCCGACCAGTCCTCGACGAACAGGCGGTACGCCTCGGCCTCCTGCGTCCCGCAGACCGCCTCGATGGAGGCGCAGGTCCGGGCCAGGTCGACGTGGAAGGTGATCCCGGGGGTGCCCGGCACGGGGTGCCAGCCCCACGGGTCGAGGTCCTGGTACTCCAGGCCGCACGCCTCCAGCGAGAGGTCCTCCACGATGCCGGTGTGGCGCACCATGATGTGGGCGCTGGAGCCGCGGTCCATCCGGTAGCCGGGAAAGCGCTCCACCGTGCTGACGGCGCCGCCGACGACGGTGTCCCGCTCGACGACCTCGACGTCCAGGCCGGCTCTGGCCAGGTAGCAGGCGGCGACCAGCCCGTTGTGGCCGGCACCGATGACGATCGCGCGGTCGCTGCTCACGCGAGCTGCAGGCCGAGCACCGCGAAGGACCGCGGGTCACCGGGGAAGCGCAGGGCACGCACCAGGTCGACCCAGCCGGCAGCCCGGTAGAAGCCGCGGGCCCGCGTGTCGGCGTCCGGCGTGGTGAGGACGGCGGTGCGCGCCGAGGTGCCGGCCAGCAGGCCGTCGAGCAGCGCGCGCCCGAGCCCGCAGCCGTGCAGCGCCGGCCGCACATGCAGCTCGCAGACCTCGAAGGCGCCGTCCAGCCAGGTCCGGACCTGCTCGGGAGTGAGCGCCGCACGGACCTGGTCGTGCCACCACTGGCCGGGCGCGCCGAGGTAGCCGTAGGTGATGCCCACCAGCAGGTCGTCGTCGCGCACGGCGGCGACCGCCCGCAGCCCGTCGCGCTCCAGGTGGCTGGCCAGAATCGAGCGCCGGGACCGGGCGGCCTTGGGGTCGACCTCCATGGCCTCGGCGTAGACGTCGAGCAGGTCGTCGCGCCGGGCCGCGAGAGTGGCCCGGTCCCACTCCTCGAGCCGCACCTGCCGGTCGCTGCTCATGACCCTGTCCTGTCCCGCCGCGGTGCCCGTCATGCCAGCGGCTCCCGGCCGTCGAGGGTGCCGACCGCGTCGAGCACGGCGAACCGCGCGAACAGCTCCTCGGCGTACCACCCCTCGACCGGCGTACGGCCGATGACCGCACGGTGCGCGTCGCTGCGGTGGGCGAAGTCACGCAGGGCCGAGGCGGACTCCCACAGGCTGAAGGTCCCCTGCAGCCCGACCGGAGCCTCGCCGATGCCCACGGCGGCGCGCAGGCCGGGCGAGCGGCGCAGCTCCGCGCTCACCGGCGGCACCGCTGCCCAGAACGTCGCCGCCCGGCGCAGGCGCAGCCTGGCCCGGGTGATCGCGGCGACGGGGCCCTGCTCCGGGCCGGGCACCGGGGCGCCGAACGGCTCACGGCCGCTCCACCGCCCCCGCGACACGGTAGGGCGCAGGTCGAGCCGGAGCTGCTCGGTCGCCAGCCGCTGCCAGCCCCGCACGACCGGGCCGCGCTCGAACGCCCGGGCCGCGTCGGCGCTGGCCCACGTCGCCAGCAGGCCCCAGCGCAGCGGGTCGGCGTCGCGAAGGGTGAAGGTGCGGCCGTGGCCGGTGCCCAGCAGCTTGGCGAAGCGCACGCCGGGCGTACGGCGGACCCGTCCGCGGTCCAGGCCCATCCGGGCCAGTGCCGCCGGCACCCCGGCGGGGGAGACCCGCCACAGGTGCAGCGTCACGAGCGGGGGGACGGGAGGCGGCACGGGACCAGCCTGCCAGCCCGGCGCGGCTAGGGCGCGTCGGCCGACTCACCGGGCAGCGGCGGCTGCTCCACCTGGTTGTCCGGATTGCTGGCACCGCCGGACTGCTCACTGCTGCAGCCGGTGAGGGCGAGGACGGCGAGGGACACGGCGGCGAGGAGGCGCTTCACGACCCCCCCGTTCCCCGTACGCGGGAACGTGCACGCGCTCCTGCTGGTTGGCTGCAGGTGTGACCGACGTGATGACGATGCGGCAGGCCGCCGAGCAGGCCGGGCGTGACCTGGAGACGGCCACCGCGCAGGAGGTCCTGCGCTGGGCGGTCGACACCTTCGGCGACAAGCTGGTGATCGCCTCGTCCATGGGTGACGGCCTGCTGGCCCACCTGGCGTCCAGCGTGGCGTCCGGCGTCGACGTGCTGTTCCTGGACACCGGCTACCACTTTCCGGAGACCATCGGCACCCGCGACGCGGTCAGCCAGGTCTACGACGTCAACGTCCGCACCATGCTGCCGCTGATCACCGTCGCGGAGCAGGACGCCCTGCACGGCCCGCGCCTGCACGACCGCGACCCCGACGCCTGCTGCGCGATCCGCAAGGTCGAGCCGCTGGCCCGGGGCCTGGAGCCGTACGACGCGTGGGCCTCGGGCATCCGCCGCGACGAGGCGACGACCCGCCGCGACATCAAGGTCGTCGAGTGGGACGACAAGCGGCAGATGGTCAAGGTCAACCCGATCGCCACCTGGACCCAGGAGCAGGCCGACGCCTACGTCCGTGACAACGGCGTGCTGGTCAACCCGCTGGCGTACGACGGCTACCCGTCGATCGGCTGCGCGCCGTGCACCCGCCGGGTCGCCCCGGGCGAGGACCCCCGCTCGGGCCGCTGGGCCGACAGCGGCAAGACCGAGTGCGGGCTGCACCTGTAGCCCTGCCGGCCCCCGGGCGTCAGTCCGCGGTCGGCGTCGCCAGGCCGCGGTAGCGCACGGTGAAGACCCGCGTGCAGTCCTCGCAGCGCCAGTCGGCGTGACCCTTGTCGGGGTCGTCGCCGTGCGGGCGCAGCGACTCCTCGCCGCAGTACGGGCAGTAGAACGGCGTCGCCCGGGCGGGCTGGCTCAACGCAGCAGGGCCTCGTCGGCGCGGCGGGCCCACGTGGCGAAGCGCTCCCCGTCGACCCGGTCGGCCTGGTAGTTGCGCAGCACCCGCTCGACGTAGTCGACCGCCCCGTCGGCGGTGACCTTGAGGCCGCGGGACTTGCGGCCGAAGCCGGCGTCCTCGCCGAGCCGCCCGCCCAGGTGCACCTGGAAGCCCTCGACGCCGTCGACGATCGAGCCCTTGAGGCCGATGTCGCCGGTCTGGAACCGCGCGCAGGAGTTGGGGCAGCCGTTGACGTTGAGCGTCAGCGGCTCGTCGAAGTCGGGCAGCCGCTTCTCGAGCTCGGTGTAGAGGTCGACCGAGCGGGCCTTGGTCTCGACGATGGCCAGCTTGCAGAACTCCAGGCCGGTGCAGGCCATGGTGCCGCGACGGAAGACCGACGGGCGTACGCGCAGGTCCTCGGCCTCGAGTGCCGCGACCAGAGCGTCGACCTGCTCGTCCGGAACGTCCAGCACCACCAGGCCCTGCTGGGCGGTCGTCGAGACCCGGGCGCCGCCGTGGCGCTCGGCGAGGGCGGCGACGCGCTGCAGCTGCAGGCCGCTGGTCCGCCCGGCACGCGGGACGGCGCCCACGTAGTTCAGGCCGTCCCGCTGCTTGTGCACGCCGACGTGGTCGCGATGCGGGCTGGCCGGCACCGCGGGCGCCGGGCCGTCGGGGAGCGGCGAGTCGAGGTACTCCTTCTCGAGCACCTGGCGGAAGCGCTCCGGCCCCCAGTCGGCCATGAGGAACTTCAGGCGGGCGTGGTTGCGCGACCGGCGGTAGCCGTAGTCGCGGAACACCGAGGTGACGCCGGCCCAGGCCTCCTCGACCCGGTCGGGCGTCACGAAGGCGCCGAGCCGCAGGCCGAGCTTGGGGTTGGTCGACAGGCCACCGCCGACCCAGAGGTCGTAGCCGGGGCCGAGCTCGGGGTGCACCACGCCGACGAACGCCACGTCGTTGATCTCGTGGTTGCTGCAGTGGGTCGCGCAGCCCGAGATCGAGGTCTTGAACTTGCGCGGCAGGTTGGAGAAGGCCGGATCGCCGACGAACCGGTCCGCCACGGCGCGCACGGCGGGCGCGCCGTCGAGCACCTCGTCCGCGGCCACTCCGGCGAGCGGGCAGCCGAGGATCACGCGCGGCACGTCACCGCAGGCCTCGGTGGTCAGCAGGCCGACCGCCTCGAGCCGCTGCCAGATGGCCGGCACGTCCTCGATGCGGATCCAGTGCAGCTGCACGTTCTGGCGGTCGGTCACGTCGGCGACGTCGCGGCCGTACTCCGTGGCGATCTCGCCGATGGTGGCCAGCTGGGCACTGCTCAGCTGGCCTCCGTCGATGCGCACGCGCAGCATGAAGAACGGCGCCTCGAGCTCGTGCGGCTCCAGCACGGCCGTCTTGCCGCCGGGGATGCCCTGCGCGCGCTGCGTGTACAGCCCGTACGCCCGCATGCGCGTGCGCAGGTCGGCGGCGTCGATGCCGTCGAAGCCGGTTTTGCTGTAGACGTCGAGAATGCGCTGCTTGACGTTGAGGACGTCGTCGTCCTTCTTGACCTGCTCGTTCGGGTTGAGCGGCTCGCGGTAGCCGAGCGCCCACTGTCCCTGTCCGCGCTGGGCGGGCATGGCGATCTCCTGATGCTTCGGTGCGGACGGGTGGAGCGGGAGGGGCGGTTAGCCCAGGGAACAGATGGCACTGCTGACGCGCTGCAGGTCGACGTGCAGCCTCGAGGTCAGCAGTGCGGACATGTGGTCCAGGGTCGCACAGCCGTCCGGCGTCGCTCGGGGCTGTGGGACCGTGGGCAGGTGAGCCGGCTCTGGACCACGCGTCTGCACGTCGACCTGCAGCGCGTGTCCACCGCTGTCTGTTCCCGCCCGGCCTGACCGCCGCGCCCGCGCCCCGCGCACCGCCCGCTCCCGCCCGACCGCCGTCCAGGAGGATCACCGTGACCGCCGCCCTGTCGCCCGCGCCCGGCGCGCAGACGACGCCCACCACCGCCGGCGCCACCGTGTGGCTGACCGGCCTGCCCAGCGCCGGCAAGACGACGCTCGCGACGGCCCTGTCGACGCGTCTGGACGGCCGCCCCGTCGAGCTGCTGGACGGCGACGAGGTGCGCGAGTTCCTCTCCAAGGGCCTGGGCTTCAGCCGCGAGGACCGGGACACCAACGTGCTGCGCATCGGCTGGGTGGCCGCGACGCTCGCCAAGCACGGGGTGCTGGTGCTGGCCAGCGTCATCAGCCCGTTCGCCCAGACCCGGGCCGCCGTCCGCCGCCTGCACGAGGAGCGCGGTGCCGGCTTCGTCGAGGTCCACGTCGCGACGCCCGTCGAGGTCTGCAGCGAGCGGGACGTCAAGGGGCTGTACGCCAAGCAGCGCGCCGGCGAGCTCAGCGGCCTGACCGGCGTCGACGCGCCCTACGAGGCGCCGACGGCGCCCGACGTGGTGGTGCGCACGCAGGAGCAGAGCCTCGAGGAGTCGGTCGAGCAGCTGCTCGCGGCGCTGCGCGAGCGGGGCCTGGCGTGACCACGACCAGCGCCGACCTCGACCAGCTCGACGTGCTGGAGGCCGAGAGCATCCACGTGATGCGCGAGGTCGCCGCCGAGTTCGAGCGGCCCGCGCTGCTGTTCTCCGGCGGCAAGGACTCGATCGTCATGGTCCGGCTGGCCGAGAAGGCCTTCTGGCCGGCCAAGCTGCCCTTCCCGCTGGTGCACGTGGACACCGGCCACAACTTCGACGAGGTGCTGGCGTTCCGCGACATGCGGGTCGCCGAGCTCGGTGCCCGCCTCGTCGTCGGCAGCGTGCAGGACGACATCGACGCCGGCCGGTCCTATGAGGTGCCGGGCGGCCTGCGCAACCCGCTGCAGACGACCACCCTGCTGCGGACCATCGAGGAGGGCCGCTTCGACGCGGTCTTCGGCGGTGCCCGGCGCGACGAGGAGAAGGCCCGCGCCAAGGAGCGGTTCTTCTCCTTCCGCGACGCGTTCGGCCAGTGGGACCCGAAGAACCAGCGGCCCGAGCTGTGGGACCTCTACAACGGCCGCCACAATCCGGGCGAGCACATCCGGGTCTTCCCGCTCTCCAACTGGACCGAGCTCGACGTGTGGCGCTACATCGCCCGCGAGCGGATCGAGGTTCCGGCCATCTACTACGCGCACGAGCGACCGGTCTTCGAGCGCGACGGCATGCTGCTGGCGGTCACGCCGCACTCCCTGCCGCGCGAGGGCGAGGACGTCACCACCCGCCTGGTGCGCTACCGCACCGTCGGCGACGCCTCGTGCACCGGCGCGGTGGCCTCTGCGGCGCGCACGCCCGAGGAGGTCGTGGACGAGGTCTCCGTGACCCGGCTGACCGAGCGCGGGGCGACCCGCGCCGACGACCGGGCCAGCGAGGCAGCCATGGAGGACCGCAAGAAGGAGGGGTACTTCTAATGACGGACCTGCTGCGCTTTGCCACCGCCGGCTCGGTGGATGACGGCAAGTCGACCCTGATCGGGCGGCTGCTGTTCGACAGCTAGTCCGTCTTCCAGGACCAGCTCGAAGCGGTCGAGCGCACGTCGACGGACCGCGGCGACGACTACACCAACCTGGCGCTGCTCACCGACGGCCTGCGGGCCGAGCGGGAGCAGGGCATCACGATCGACGTCGCCTACCGGTACTTCTCCACGCCGCGGCGCTCGTTCATCGTCGCCGACACCCCGGGCCACGTGCAGTACACCCGCAACATGGTCACCGGAGCCTCGACCGCCGACCTCGCGCTGGTGCTCGTCGACGCCCGCAAGGGCGTCATCGAGCAGACTCGCCGCCACGCCTCGCTGTCGGCGCTGCTCCGCGTGCCGCACCTGGTGCTGGCCGTCAACAAGATGGACCTGGTCGGCTGGGACCGGTCGGTCTTCGACGCGATCGCCGCCGACTTCCGCGAGTTCGCCGGGCGCCTGGACGTCGAGGACGTGCTCGCCGTCCCGCTCTCGGCTCTGGCCGGCGACAACGTCGTCGACCGCTCGGCGCGGACGCCCTGGTACGAGGGCCCCACCCTGCTCGAGCACCTCGAGACCGTCCACGTGGTGCGCGAGACCGCCGAGCAGCTGCCCGCGCGCTTTCCGGTGCAGTACGTCATCCGCCCGATGTCCACCGAGCGCCCGGACTACCGCGGCTACGCCGGCACCCTGGCGAGCGGTCGCCTGCGCCCCGGCGACGAGGTCGCGGTGCTGCCGAGCGGGCGGCGCACGACCGTCGCCGCGCTGGACACCTACGACGGTGAGCTGGCCGAGGCGGTGGCCGGCCAGGCCATCACCGTCCGGCTGGCCGACGAGGTGGACGTGAGCCGCGGCGACATGCTGGTGGCCGCCTCCGCGCCGCCCACGAGCGCGCAGAGCGTCGAGGCCACCGTCTGCTGGATGGCGGACGCGCCGCTGCGCCAGGGCCAGCGCCTGCTGGTCAAGCACACGACGCGTACGGCCAAGGCCCTCGTCGCCACCCTGCACGACCGGCTCGACGTCACGACGCTGGAGCGGTCCCCGGCCGCCGAGCTGGTCCTGAACGACATCGGCCGGGTCACCCTGCGGACGGCCACGCCGCTGTTCGCCGACCCGTACGCCGTGGACCGCCGCACCGGCGCGTTCATCCTGGTCGACGAGGCCACCGGCAACACGGTCGGCGCGGGGATGGTGGCGGGCTAAAGGCGGGTCGCGCGGCGAGTCGGCTGATCGGGGGCCGTCGGTGCGGTGGGAGCGTTCGGCCGTGCCGCCGGTCCCGGGGCAGCACGGCATTCCGGGGCAGCACGGCATGAGCAACCGGCGCTGACCCTGCGGGGCGCTGCGGAGCGCAGCCCGGCAGGAGCCTGGCGACTCAGCGCCCGGCCGGGGGCCAGACCGAGGTCCAGGAGCGCGCGTCGCCGTTCAGCGCCGTGATGACCGACGGCAGCTTGCCGGCGACGACCTGCTCGATCGTCGTCCGCTCGAGGATGTCGCGCAGGCCGGCGCGCACCGCCACCCAGACGTCCTGCAGGCGCGCGGCCGGTCCCTCGTAGACGAGGGCCTCCGGGCGGTGGCCGTGCACCAGGGCGAGCGGGCCGTCCATGACGCGGACCACGTCGGCGACGGTCACGGCGTACGGCGGGCGGGCCAGCCGGTGACCGCCGTCGGGGCCGCGGCGGCTCTCCAGGACGCCGGCGCGGCGCAGGTCCAGCAGGATCGAGTCGAGGAAGGTGCGTGGAATTCCCTGCGCCTCGGCGATGTCGGCCGCCTTCACGGCCGGGCCGTGGCCGTCGCCGTACGCGGCGGCCAGCACGCACAGCGCCCGCAGGGCGTAGTCGGTCTTGGCGGAGATCTGCACGCGTGCACTGCATCACAGCGCCACTTTGTTGACCTAGGCGGTCGGAAACCTGCACCATGGTCCCATGCCCACGTCCCTCCTGCCTGCGCGCAGCAGCGCGCTCGCCGGTGGCTGGGTGCGGACGCCGTGGGTCGGCTGGTGCGTCGACTCCTGCCGGCCCGGGACGCGATGTCGCGGAGAGCTCCTCCCGCTCCCGTAGACCCGTCCAGCCCGAGAGGCACGTTCACCGGTCATGTCGCTGCTCCGCGCCGCTTCCGTCGCCCTGTCCGCCGCCGCGCTGGCCCTGACCAGCGCCTGCGCCACCACCTCCGACTCCGCCCGCCCGGCGTTCTCCTCCGCCGCTCAGGCGACCGAGACCACGCCTGCCGCCGAGCTCCGCCTCGGCTACTTCGCCAACGTCACCCACGCCGGAGCCGTGTACGGCGTCGGCGCCGGCACCTACCAGGCGGCGCTGGGCGCTGACACCGCGCTCAGGACGCAGGTGTTCAACGCCGGCCCGGCCGCCGTGGAGGCGTTGTTCGCCGGCAGCCTGGACGCCGCCTATCTCGGCCCCAACCCGTCCATCAACGCCTTCGTGAAGAGCCAGGGCGAGGCGGTCCGCATCGTCGCCGGCGCGACCTCCGGCGGCGCCTCGCTGGTCGTCCAGCCCGAGATCACCGGGATCGAGCAGCTGCGCGGCACGATCCTCGCCACCCCGCAGACCGGCGGCACCCAGGACGTCGCGCTGCGCACCTGGCTGGCGTCCCACGGCCTCCAGACCGACCTGCGCGGCGCGGGCGACGCCACCATCCGGGCTCAGGAGAACGCCCAGACGCTGCGGGAGTTCCAGGCTGGCCGCATCGCCGGCGGATGGGTTCCGGAGCCGTGGGCCTCGCGCCTGGTGCTCGAGGGCGGCGGCAAGGTGCTCGTCGACGAGAAGACGCTGTGGCCGGGCGGGCGGTTCGTCACGACCCAGCTGATCGTGCGCACCCAGTACCTGAGGGACCACCCGCAGACGGTGGAGGCGCTGATCCGTGGACAGGTCGAGGCCGATCGGGCGATCGCCGCCGATCCGGCGGGCGCCAAGAGGGTCATCAACGCCGAGCTCAGCACGCTCACGGGCAAGGCGCTCGCGCCGGCCACCATCGACCGGGCGTTCGCGAGCATCGAGATCACCGAGGACCCGGTCGCCTCGTCCCTCAGGACCAGCGCCGAGCACGGCTTCGCCACCGGTCTGGTCAAGCAGGCCGACCTCACCGGCATCTACGACCTGACCATTCTGCGCAAGGTGCTCGGCAAGGACGTCGACGACGCCGGCCTGGGCCCCGCCACCGAAGGGACGAGCTGACCCATGACCCTGCTCCAGCAGCACGCCGAGGCAGCCAGGACCCCGTCCGGGCCGGCCGTCCGCATCAGCTCGGTGACCAAGCGTTTCGGCGCCGGCCCGCTCGTCCTTGACGACGTGAGCCTGGACGTCGCGCCCGGGGAGTTCGTCTGCCTGCTGGGAGCCTCGGGGTGCGGCAAGTCCACCCTGCTCAACCTGGTGGCCGACCTCGACCAGCCCACCTCGGGCACGGTCGAGGTCCCGGGCGGCCGGCCGGCTCTGATGTTCCAGGAGCCGGCGCTGTTCCCGTGGCTCACCGCCGCGCAGAACGTCGAGCTCGCCCTGCGCCTCAAGGGCGTCGCCAAGAAGGAGCGCCGGGAGCGCGCCGGCCAGCTGCTCGAGCTGGTCCGGCTCAAGGACGCCGGGGGCAAGCGCGTGCACGAGCTGTCCGGCGGCATGCGCCAGCGCGTGGCCATGGCCCGGGCGCTGGCGCAGGACAGCCACGTTCTGCTCATGGACGAGCCGTTCGCGGCTCTGGACGCCATCACCCGCGACGTGCTGCACGAGGAGCTCGTCCGGATCCGCGAGTCGCAGTCGCTGACCGTGCTGTTCGTGACCCACAACGTGCGCGAGGCCGTGCGCCTCGGCGAGCGCGTGGTGCTGCTGTCCTCGCGCCCGGGCCGGGTGGCCAAGGAGTACGCCGTCGACATCGAGCAGCCGCGCCGGATCGAGTCGCCCGACGTCGCCCGGCTCTCGGTCGAGATCACCGAGGACCTGCGCAACGAGATCCGTCGCCACGGTGGCCAGTCATGAGCGTCTTCACCACCAAGCGCGACGAGGACCTGGCGTCGCTGGAGGCGGGCCTCGACGCGCTCGAGAGCCACGTCGAGACCGGCCCGTCCCGCGGCCGCAAGCTGCTCGGAGCCGCCTGGCCCCCGCTGGTCGCCCTCGCGCTGCTGCTGCTCGCCTGGGAGCTCGCCTACCGGGCCGGGCTCAAGCCGACGTACGCGCTGCCGTCGCCCGCCGACGTCGGTCTCAAGCTCTGGGAGCAGCTGCGGGACGGGACCCTTCCGTCGGCGATGGGGACCAGCCTGAGCCGCGGCGGGCTGGGCTTCCTGCTCGCCCTCGCGATCGGCACGCCGCTCGGGCTGCTCATCGCGCGGGTGCGCCCCGTTCGCCTGGGCATCGGACCGATCGTCTCCGGTCTGCAGAGCCTTCCGTCGGTGGCCTGGGTGCCGGCGTCGATCATCTTCTTCGGCATCGGCGACGCGGCGATCTACGCGGTCGTGCTGCTCGGTGCCGTGCCGTCCATCGCCAACGGCATGGTGTCCGGCATCGACCAGGTGCCGCCGCTCTACAGCCGGGTCGGGCAGGTCCTCGGTGCCCGCGGGCTGTCGGCGGCGCGCTACGTGCTGCTGCCTGCTGCGCTGCCCGGCTACGTCGGCGGGCTGCGCCAGGGCTGGGCCTTCTCCTGGCGCTCGCTCATGGCCGCCGAGCTGATCGTCAACTCGCCCGAGCTGGGGCAGGGCCTGGGCCAGCTGCTGGACCAGGGCCGGTTCCTGTCCGACATGAGCCTGGTCTTCGCCGGCATTCTCGGCATCTTCGCCGTCGGCATCGCCGTCGAGCTGCTGTTCTTCGCGCCGATCGAGCGCCGAGTGCTGCGTCGCCGCGGCCTGACCGGGGTGCGTCACTAGTTTGAGCGGTGTGCCCGACCGCTATCCGCTCCACCTGGACCTGAGCGGGCGCCGCGCGCTGGTGGTCGGCGGAGGAGCGGTCGCCGCCCGCCGCGTCCGCGGGCTGCTGAGCGCCGGCGCCCTGGTCGACGTCGTGGCGCCGGACCTGGTCGACGGGTTTCCCGACGTCCCGGTCGCCCGGCGGCCGTTCGCGGTCACCGACGTCGCCGGCGCCTGGCTGGTCCACGCCTGCACCGGAGTGGTCGACGAGGCCGTGGCCGCGGCCTGCGAGGCGGCCGGAGTGTGGTGCGTCCGCGCCGACGACGCGGCGCTCTCGCCGGCCTGGGTTCCCGCCGTCGGGCGGGTGGACGACGTCGTGCTGTCGGTGACCGCCGGCCGCGACCCGCGGCGCGCCGTCGCCCTGCGCGACGCC
>JAOPWI010000098.1 GCA_025965755.1 Frankiales bacterium
CGATGACCGTCACCCGGACCTCGTCGCCGAGCGCGTCGTCGATGACCGCGCCGAAGATGATGTTTGCCTCGGGGTGCGCCGCGTCGGCCACCAGCTGCGCCGCCTCGTTGATCTCGAACAGGCCGAGGTCGCTGCCGCCGGAGATGTTGAGCAGCACGCCGTGCGCGCCGTCCATGCTCGCCTCGAGCAGCGGGCTGGCGATCGCCATCTCGGCGGCCACGGCCGCGCGGTCGTCGCCGCGGGCATTGCCGATGCCCATGAGGGCCGAGCCCGCGCCGCTCATGACAGCCTTGACGTCGGCGAAGTCGAGGTTGATCAGGCCCGGGGTCGTGATGAGGTCGGTGATGCCCTGGACACCGGACAGCAGGACCTGGTCGGCGCTCTTGAAGGCGTCCATGACGCTGACCTGCTTGTCGCTGATCGACAGCAGCCGGTCGTTGGGGATGACGATGAGGGTGTCGACCTCCTGCCGCAGCATGTCGATGCCCGACTCGGCCTGGCCGGCGCGCCGACGCCCCTCGAAGGAGAACGGCCGCGTCACCACGCCGATGGTCAGGGCCCCGAGCGACCGGGCCACGCTGGCCACGACCGGCGCGCCGCCGGTGCCCGTGCCGCCGCCCTCGCCCGCGGTCACGAAGACCATGTCGGCCCCCTTGAGAACCTCCTCGATCTCCTCGCGGTGGTCCTCGGCGGCCTGCCGGCCCACCTCGGGCGCCGCGCCGGCGCCCAGCCCGCGGGTGAGCTCGCGACCGATGTCGAGCTTGACGTCGGCGTCGCTCATGAGCAGCGCCTGGGCGTCGGTGTTGATGGCGATGAACTCGACACCCTTGAGGCCCACCTCGATCATGCGGTTGACGGCGTTGACGCCACCACCGCCGATGCCGACCACCTTGATGACGGCGAGGTAGTTCTGCGGAGCTGCCACGGGGATGCAGGGCCTCTCGGGACGAGGGAGCGGTGCGGCGGGCGCGGCACCGGGCGGGCAGGACGGACGGGTGGAGCGGTGTGCAGGGACAACGGTCCGACGCTGGTGCGGGGAAGGCATCAGGGGCGGCGGGCGGGCGAACCGACCGGCGCACCCACCCTCACCCTCAAGTAGACGCTTAGCATTATGTCAACCTGAGGTGCTGGGCCGGGACGGTACGGGCGGGACGACGACGCGGTCAACCGCTCCGGCGGCGTGTCGCCGGAACAGGGTGCCCGCGCCCACCGTCCGGAGCGCTCAGGTGCGCTGGCGCTTGACGCTGTACATGCTGCGGTCGGCCTGCGCCAGCAGCGCGGAGGGCTCGGCCATGCCGCCCACGCTCAGCGAGCGCCCGATGCTGACGCCGACGGTCAGCAGCTGCTCCCCCACGGCCACCGGCTCCTCCACCGCGGCCTGCAGGCGGGCCACCAGCGGCGTCAGGCCGTCGTCGATGACGCCCTCGACGAGAACGACGAACTCGTCGCCGCCCAGCCGGGCCACCGTGTCGGAGGGACGCACGACGTGGCGCAGCCGGTGGGCGACGGACAGCAGGACCTCGTCCCCGACGGCGTGCCCGTGCTGGTCGTTGATGGCCTTGAAGCCGTCCAGGTCCAGGAACAGCACGCCGGTCTGGCCGCCGGTGCGCGCGTCGCGCGCCAGCGCCCCCCGCAGGCGCTCCTCGAGCAGCGCCCGGTTGGCCAGCCCGGTCAGCGGGTCGCGGACCGCCCGCTCCGTCATGATCGCGCTGAGCTCCTTGAGGCTGTCCTCGGCCTGCCGGCGCTCGGTGATGTCCTGGGCGCTGACCGCGAGCCAGACCGCCGCGCCAGCCCGGTCCCGGACGACGGTGACCCCGTGCAGCACCCAGGTCTCGTGGCCGTCGGGGCGCAGATAGCGCCCGTCGCCCTCGGTCGCGGACAGTCCCCCGTCGACGACCTGCGCCAGCTCCGCCCGGTGCTTGGGGTCCTCGAACAGCAGCACGGTGTCCAGCGCCACCCCGACGAGGTCCTCCGGGCTGCGGCCGACCAGCGCGGCGTAGGCCGCGTTGCTCCGCACGTAGGTCGCGGTCAGGTCGGCGAGCGCCAGGCCGACGCCCACCTGGTCGAAGAAGGTCTCGAACGCGTCGGCGCCGGCCACCAGGGCGTCCATCGTCCGCCTGGCGGCGGCAGCGCGGTTCGCGGCGGCAGGCAGCGGAGCTCCTCGGTCGGGGACGTGTCCACAAGGATCCTTCCCCCTGCGCGCACGGCGACTCTCGCCCGCCCGGGTGACCCGCTCAGCCGGTGCGCGTGACGACGCCCGGTGAGCGGACGTCGTAGGTGGCTCCGGGCAGCCGGAGCAGCGCCTCCGCCACGGCGGCCTTGTCCGCCGTGCGGGCCGGGTCGCCCCAGAGCAGCCGCCGGCCGTCGCGCAGGCGCAGCGAGACCCCCTCGGCGGGAGTCGCCCGGACCAGCGCGAGGCGCGACCGCAGCGAGGTCGGCAGAGCCCCCAACACCGAAAGGGCGTCCCGGGTGGACGGGTCGGCCGGGCCCGGCTCGTCGACCTGCAGCCGCAGCACGCCGGTCGGCATCACCGGGGCCTGGGCGAACAGCACGCCCTGCCCGTCGAGCAGGTCGACCGTCCGGCCGCGCAGCACTCCGGCGACGGCCACGCGCTCGGTCACCACGAGCTCGAGCGTGCGGGGCCAGCCCCGGCTGACCTCGACGTCGGCGACGGCCGGCAGGGCCCGGACCCGGGCCGCGACGGCGCTCGCGCCGACCCGGGCCAGCGGAGTGCCCGCCGG
>JAOPWI010000101.1 GCA_025965755.1 Frankiales bacterium
CTTCTACATGTACTTCACCTCCAAGGAGGAGGTGTTCAAGGAGATCGTCCTGCAGGTGCAGGACGCCATGGCGGCCCCGCCGCCGTCTCGACCCGCCTCTGACGAGCCCTGGACCCAGATCGAGTTCGCCAACCGTCAGTACTTCCGTGCCTACCGCGAGAACGCCAACATCATGGCGACGCTGGAGCAGGCCGTGACGATCAATCCGGAGATCCGGGAGCTGCGTGTCCAGACCCGGGAGCGCTTCGTGCGCCGCAACAGCCGGGCCATCACGCGGTGGCAGGCCGCCGGTCTGGCCGACCCCACCGTGGACGCGACCTACGCCGCCCAGTGTCTCGGGGCGATGGTGGACCGGGCCGTGTACTTCTGGCTCGTGTTCGACGAGCCCTACGAGGAGGAGCTTGCGGTGCGCACCCTCACGCTGCTCTGGGCACAGGCCCTGGGGGTACCGATCCCCGCCTCGCAACGCGCCGAGCTGGTCAACGGAACCGGCACCGCCTCGCCGGCGGCAGCACCAGCCGGCCCTCCGGCTGCTCCCTGAGCCCGAGCCGGTCCCCGACCGCTCGTGCCGGCCAGCGGCGGCCGGGGCCGACCGGGGTCAGCGCACGTCGGTGATCTGCTGCGCCGAGGCGAGCCCGTCGGCGCGCGCGTAGTAGCGGTGCGCGGTGCCGAGCGATGCCGTGGTGACGAACCGGCCGGCCGGGTCGGCGGCCAGGCGCCGGCGGACGGTGAAGGCGGCGGCGCCGCGGGCCCGGAAGAGCACCTCGACGAGGGCGCCGGGTCGGGCGGTACCGGTCAGGGTGACCGTGCTGCCGCGGCCCGCTCGGGCCGGCCCGGCGACGGTCGGCGCCACCTTGGTGGTCGACCAGACCGACCCCGTCCGGCTGCCGACGGAGGGACGGAACTGCGACTCGTCCAGCAGCGGCACCGCGAGGGTGAAGGCGCCGCTGCCGCCGGCCCTGGCCGTCCGGCTGGTCACGGCCCCGTTGCGCCGGCGCTGCTCGACGACGACGGCGTCGCCGGGACGTGCCCGCCCGGTGATCGTGACGGTCCGGCCGAGCCGGCCGCTGCCCGGTGCCGTGAGGACGGGGCGCGTGATGCTCCCGACGTCGGCAGAGGCGCTGCCGCCGGTGGTGGCGTACAGCTCCTGGTCGTCCAGGCCGACGTACGTCGTCCGGTAGACCCCGGACGCGTCGAAGACGCCGGCGCGCCGCTGGGTGAAGACCGCCTCGCCGCGCGGCTTGAACCACAGCCGGACCGGGGCGCCGGCCGGGCCGGTCGCGGTGACCTCGACAGCCTGCCCCGCGTCGACGCCGGCCGGCGCGGTGACCTGCACCGGGGGAGTGGTCGCGCTGGAGGCCGGCGTGTACGGCACCGAGCCGCTCACCCGGGTGGTGACCCGGGTGCTGGTGCGGTTGCGGGAGACGGCGTAGACGGTGTGCTCGTCGGTCGCCGTCCAGCTGGTGCGGAACGTGCCGTCTGCAGCGAGCACCCCCTCGCGGCGACGGGTGAACGGGCCGTCGGCGCGGGCGAACCAGAGCTCGACCGACGAGCCGGGCACCCCCTGGACGACCACCGGGACGGACGTTCCGCCGTCGGCGTCCCGGGGCGTCGTGACGTGCAGGCCGTGCGGGACCGCGCCGACGACGGTCGTCGCGTCCGGTGACGTGACGGTGGCGGACATGGCGAAGTAGTCGTGCGGCTCGTTGACGGCGAACGTCGTCGTCCAGCTGCCGTCCGGCCCGAGCGTGCCGGCGCGACGGCGCGCGTAGGCGTCCTCGCCGTGCGCGCGGAACCAGACCGAGACGTTCGTGCCGGCCGGGCCGGTGACGGTCACGAGGGCGGGGCCGTGTGCCTCGACGGTGACCGGGCCGCTGATCGAGAGCGGGGAGGCGGGCGCGGGCCCCGGCTCGGGGGCCCCAGCGGCCGACGTCTGCACCCGCGGGCTGCTCAGGCCGTCCGAGACGGCGAACAGGACGTACGTGCCGTCCGCGGTGAAGCTGGTGCGGTAGCGCCCGTCCGCGCCGAACGTCGCCTCGCGGCGCAGGGTCGCCGGCGAGCCGTCGCCGTGGGCGAACCAGAGGTCGACCGGACGGTGCGGCGTGCCGGTCACCGTCACCTCGACGGTGCTGCCGAGCGGTGCTGCCGGGGGGACCTCGACGCGCAGCCTCCCCTCGAGGTCGTGCGCGCCCGCGTCGGGCACAGGCGTGGGCGCCTGCGGCACGGCGCCGGCGGCGAGCTGGGCGGCCCGGTCGCGCAGCCCCGGCAGCGCGGCCATCCCGAGCGTGCCGGGGCAGGACGTGGTGCTGACGTCCTGGTGGGCGAACAGCGTGGGCAGCCGGACCGGGGTGCCGCTGCGGTACCGGGTGCTGCCGGCCGAGGTCAGCGTGACGCTGCCCCGCGGGTCGATGCCGGCGCGCCCCATCTTCCAGGCCGCCAGCTGGGCGACGCTCTCCAGCATGCTCGCGCTGGGCTGGTCGGTTCCGTACGTGCCGATCATCGAGATGCCGGCCGTGCCCGTGTTGAAGCCGCCGGCGTGGGCGCCGATGACCGAGCGGGTCGTGCCGCCGTAGCGGCCCTCCCAGATGGTCCCGAAGCGGTCGACCAGGAAGTTGTAGCCGATGTCGGACCAGCCGTTGCTCTTCACGTGGTAGGCGTAGAAGCCGCGCAGCAGCCCGGGCACGTCCTCGGGGCCGTAGCTGCTGCTGCTCGCCGTGTGGTGCAGGGTCACGCCGCGCAGCGAGGAGGCGTACGACGGGGTGCCGCCGCGGACGGACTCGTCCGCGCCCCACGCCGAACGCGGCCGGATCGCCGGCTCGAACGCCGCCGCGTGGGCGGAGGACGCGGGCAGCGGCGCCGACGCG
>JAOPWI010000103.1 GCA_025965755.1 Frankiales bacterium
GGCGTCGGCGCCCCGACGCCGGGCGGCCGCAGCCAACCCGGGACCGGCCGGGGCAGGGCCGCGGCCGAGGCCAGCAGGTCGGCGCAGCGCTGGGCGTACGCCCGGGCCTCGTCCCGCTCGATCCGGAACACGTCGGCGTGCAGCGGCGGCGTCTCCCCCGGCAGCCGGCTGCCGTGCCACCAGAGGCCGTCGACGTGGACGTGCTCCGGCTCGCCGCACGAGTAGCGGTCCAGGCAGCGCACCGCGTGCTGCGAGACGTCGGCGTGCCGGCGGCCAGCCGCCTCGGCTTCTGCCGAGCTGGTCATCCCGGCGACCTGCGCGCCGCAGGTGACGCAGTGCCAGCCGTAACCGTGCGAGCCGACCAGGACCTCGACGTGGTGCCGCTCGGCCGTGGAATGGACGCTCATGGTGCCTCCGGAAGCGCGGAGCTCCAGGACAGCAGACGTCCGGCCGCTTGCCCAGCGCCGGCGCCGCGTACGTGCCGCAGCGTCCGGAAGGTCAGCTGAACTCGGCGCGCACGGCGTCACCGTGCTCGTCCAGTTGGGGGGCCGCCCGGCGCACGGCCGGGTCGTCGTACGCCGAGGCCTTGATCGGGTTGCCGGGCACCGGGAGGCCACCCGCCTCGACGACCATCCGCCGGGCCGTGGTCTGGGGACTGGCGACCGCCTCGGCGACGGTGCTGATCGGCCCGCACGGCACCCCGGCCGCCTCCAGGACCGCCAGCCAGTGCGCAGCCCGGGCGGTCCGCAGGACGGTCTCCAGCTCGCCGCGCAGGGCCTCCCGCGCCTCGTGGCGGCCGGCGTTGGTGGCGTAGCGCGGGTCGCGCACCAGGCCGGGCAGGCCGAGAGCCGCCGCCAGGGCGCCGAAGAGCATGTCGTTGGCGGCGCAGATGGTGATGTCGCGGTCGGCGCACCCGAAGGTGTCGAACGGCGCGATCGAGAAGTGCCCGTTGCCGATCCGGTGCGGGTCGACGCCGGTGGCGAGGAACGACAGCGCCGCGCCCTCGAGCAGGCTGACCGTCGCGTCGTACATCGCGACGTCGAGGTGGGTGCCGTGCCCGTGGCGCTGCACGCCGAGCAGCGCGGTCGCGATGGCGCCGAACGCGTAGAGCCCCGCGGACAGGTCCGCGACGGGCACGCCCGGCTTGGCCGGCGGGCCGTCCGCCTGCCCGGTGATCGTCATGATGCCGCTCATGCCTTGCACCACCGCGTCGTAGGCCGGGCGCAGCGACCACGGGCCGGTGTGGCCGAAGCCGCTGATCGAGCAGTAGACGAGCGTGGGGTGCTCGGCGGACAGCGCCGCCCAGCCCAGGCCGAGGCGGTCCATGACGCCGGGCCGGTAGTTCTCGACGACGACGTCGGCCCGGGCGGTCAGCACGCGCGCGACGTGATGATCGGCCGGGTTCTTGAGGTCGAGGGCCACCGACTCCTTGCCGCGGTTGACCCGGGCGAAGTAGAGCGACCGGTCGCCGGCGAACGGCCCGTAGCTGCGGCTGTCGTCCCCGGTGCCCGGCTTCTCCACCTTGACCACGCGGGCCCCGAGGTCGGCCAGCATCATCGTGGCGAAGGGCCCGGCGAGCACCCGGCTGAAGTCGGCGACGAGCAGCCCGGCGAGCGGCCCGGGTCGGGCAGAGGGCGGCGGGGTCTCGCAGGGGGACGACACGGGCCCATCCAACCGTGCTTCACCCCGACGTCGGCGCTTCGACGGGAACGGAGCGGGGAGGTGTGGTGTTGTGAGAGATGTGACCGGAACCGTGACACCGCCCGCCCCGACCACCACCCTGACTGCCCAGGACCGCTGCGACCGCTGCGGTGCCCAGGCTCGTGTCCGCGTCGTCCTCACCAGTGGGGATCTGCTCTTCTGCAACCACCACGCCAAGGCCTACGAGGACAAGCTCAAGCCGGCGGCCGTCGACTGGGTCGACGAGTCCGCGTCCCTCGACGCCTGATCCGCTCCTTCGCCTGACCCGGACGGCCGCTGCCCCTCGTGGGCGGCGGCCGTCCGGCGTCTTGCGGCGCCCGCGGCAGGGATGTCCGGACGGGCGCAGCAGGGCGCCCGGCTCACCGGCGGCCGGGAAGCTCAGGCGGTCGCGGCGCGGGCCGCGTACCGCCCGTCCTGCTCGGTGACGACGAGCGGCAGCCCGAACGCCTGCGACAGCAGCGGCCCGGTGAGCACCTCGGCCACCGGTCCGGCCGCCACGGCACGCCCGCGGGACAGGAGCAGTGCGTGGGTGGTGCCGATCGGCACCTCCTCCACGTGGTGGGTGACCAGCACGCTCGGCGGGGCGTCCTCGTCGACGGCGAGCCGGGTCAGCAGGCGCAGCAACGCCTCCCGGGCGCCCAGGTCCAGCCCGGCGGCCGGCTCGTCGAGCAGCAGCAGCTCCGGGTCGGTCATGAGCGCGCGGGCCAGCAGCACGCGCTTGCGCTCACCCTCGGACAGCGTGCCGAAGCGGCGGTCGGCGAAGGCCCGCAGCCCCACGCGGCCCAGCAGGTCGCGGGCGCGGTCGGTGTCGGCCGGGTCGTAGGCCTCGTGCCAGCGGCCGACCACCCCGTGGGCGGCCGTGACCACGACGTCGACGGCGCGCTCGTGGCCGGGCACCCGCTCGGCCAGCGCGGCGCTGGAGAGCCCGACGCGCGTGCGCAGCTCGCCGAGGTCGGCCTCCCCGAACCGCTCGCCCAGCAGCGTCACCGTGCCCCGCGAGGGGAACAGCGCGGCACCGGCCACCTGCAGCAGGGTGGTCTTGCCGGCCCCGTTGGGACCGAGCAGCACCCACCGCTCGCCCTCGCGGACGGTCCAGTCGACATCGGCCAGCAGGGTGGCGCCGTCGCGGACGACCGCGACGCCGGAGAGCTCGAGCACGGGGTCTGACACGCCGGAACGTTATCCGCGCGCGCCCGCGGCGCTGCGCCCGGCACGCCGTGCTGCGAGACTGCGGCCATGGGATACCGCTGCTTCGACGTGGAGACGACCGGCGCCGTGGCGCACCTGCGCCTCAACCGGCCCGACGAGCTCAACACGATGGTGCCCGAATTCTGGAACGAGCTGCCGGAGATCGTGACCGAGCTGTCCGACAGCGGCACGGTTCGCGCCGTCGTCATCAGCAGCACCGGCAGGCACTTCTGCGCCGGCATGGACCTGTCGGTCTTCGGCAACGGCGGCGGCCTGTCCGCGGGTGGCGGCGACGCCGAGCTCGGGCGGGTCCGCGCCCGCCTGCGCTCCCACGCGAAGGTGCTGCAGTGGTCCTTCACCGCGCTGGAGAAGGCCCGCATGCCGGTCATCGCGGCCGTGCAGGGCGGCGTCATCGGCGGCGCTGTCGACTTCGTGACCGCCTGCGACCTGCGCTATGCCAGCGCGGATGCCTTCTTCGTCGTGCAGGAGATCAACATCGGCATGACGGCCGACGTCGGCACCCTGCAGCGGCTGGGCAAGGTCATTCCGGAGGGCATCGCCCGCGAGCTGGCCTACACCGGCCGCCGGATGCCGGCGCAGCGCGCGTACGAGGCGGGGCTGGTCCAGCAGGTCTTCCCGGACCACGACGCGGTCGTCGCCGGCGCCCTCGAGGTCGCGCACGAGATCGCAGCGAAGTCGCCGCTGGCGATCTACGGCACCAAGGTGGCCATGAACTACGCCCGCGACCACTCCGTCGAGGACGGTCTGGAGCAGATCGCCACCTGGCAGACCGGCATGTTCCAGCCGGGCGACATGGTGGAGGCCTTCACCGCCAAGGCCGAGAAGCGCCCGCCGGTCTTTCCGGACCTGCTCCCCGAGCCCAAGCACTTCTAGGCGGGGCGGCGAGCCGCCTCCACGGCCGCCAGCAGCGTCGGCCCCTCCCACCCGCTGTCGACCAGCACCCGGCGCAGCGTCATCAGCGGTACGCCGGGATCGGCCGGCTGCGCGGACAGCTGGTAGGCGCTGCGGTAGCCCGCCGCCGCCAGCCGGTGCAGCGCGGGCGGGTGCCAGGTGCCGCCGGGGTAGGCGAAGTGCTCGACCGGCCGGCCCACGACCCGCTCCAGCTCCTCCCGCGGCTGCTCGAGCTGCACGGCCCAGTCGGCCTCGCCGTACCGGTCGACCCGGCCGTGGTCGTAGGTGTGCGCGGCCACCGTCATCCCGGCGTCCGCCATCCGGCGCAGGTCATCACGCGACAGCCAGCCCGGGTCGTCCAGCACGATCGTCATGACGAAGAAGGTCCCGGTCATGCCCCGTGCCTGCAGCTGGGGCAGCGCCTCGGTCGCCTGGTTGCCGCGGCTGTCGTCGAAGCTCAGCAGCACCGGCCGGTCCGGCAGGGACGCTCCGGTCGCGACGTGGGCGGCGTACGCGTCCGGGCTGATGGTGGCGAAGCCGGCCTCGGCCAGGGTGTCCAGCTGGGCCCGGAAGCGGTCCGGCGGCAGCACGAGCAGCTGGCGCCCGTGGGCGTTGTCGCGGGCCGTCCACGCGCGCAGGTCGTGGTAGCAGAGCACCGGCACCGTGGTCGCGGCCCGCGCCACGGGTGTCACCGGCCCGCCGCAGCCGGCGAGGGCCAGCGCCCCGGCGGCACCCGCGAGCAGCGTCCGGCGCGAGACCCGCTCCTCCACGGCCGAAGGCTAGACCCGGCCCACCGGCGTGGAGTGCCGGAAGGTCACCGACATGCGGGCGCCGGACGCCCGCTTGTCCCGCGGCACGGTGTGCACCCACT
This sequence comes from Frankiales bacterium, assembly GCA_025965755.1. Classification (GTDB taxonomy): domain Bacteria; phylum Actinomycetota; class Actinomycetes; order Mycobacteriales; family SCTD01; genus RYN-170. Next base: position 4,673 of record JAOPWI010000103.1, read on the forward strand.
CGTGCTGCGTGCGTCCTCCCATGACGATGAGGTCGCCCTCCCCCGGCGTGTAGCCGCGCACGACCGGCCCGCCCTGGACCCGGCGCAGCAGGAACTGCCGGCGCGAGCCCAGCGAGACCGTGAAGACCAGCGGCAGCTCCAGCCGCTTGCGGACCGTGTCGCCGTGCCAGGCGACCGCGTCGTGGCCGTCCCGGTAGAGGTTGACCAGGCAGGAGTCGAGGTCGACCTCGTAGCGAGCGGACAGCACGGACCGCAGCTGCTCCAGCGACGGCGGCAACGCCGCGACCGACGGGTAGACCGCGACCAGGCGCGGCTCCAGCACGTCCTTGTCCCACATGGTGCGGGTGCGCTGCGCCCACGGCGCGTCCCGCTCCAGCTCGTCGAACAGGTCCCCGTGGTCGGGCACCCAGCCCTCGACCACGTCGATCCAGGAGCGCTCGTCGAGCGGCTCGTGGCGCAGCCCCTGGAACGACAGGCGCGGCCGGTCCGGCGCCCCGAACAGGGACTCCTGCCAGGCCAGTTCGCTCATGTGTTCGAGCGTACGCGCGGGGGGCGTCCCGGTCACGTACCTTGCCCGACTGCGGCAGTTCGGCCGCGCACCGAGGAGCAAGGGGCAGCCAGTGACCAGCGCAGTGGAGCGGATCTACGACGACGTGATCCGGCGGAACCCCTCCGAGCCGGAGTTCCACCAGGCCGTCCGTGAGGTCCTCGACAGCCTGGGCGCGGTGCTGGCCCGGCACTCGGAGTACGCCGACCGCAAGACCGTCGAGCGCATCTGCGAGCCGGAGCGCCAGATCATCTTCCGCGTCCCGTGGCAGGACGACCGGGGCGAGGTGCACATCAACCGGGGCTTCCGGGTCGAGTTCAACTCCGCGCTCGGGCCCTACAAGGGTGGTCTGCGCTTCCACCCGTCGGTCAACCTCGGCATCGTGAAGTTCCTGGGCTTCGAGCAGGTCTTCAAGAACGCCCTGACCGGCATGCCCATCGGCGGCGGCAAGGGCGGGTCCGACTTCGACCCCAAGGGCCGGTCAGAGGCCGAGGTCATGCGGTTCTGCCAGTCGTTCATGACAGAGCTCTACCGCCACCTCGGCGAGTACACCGACGTTCCGGCCGGCGACATCGGCGTCGGTGGCCGGGAGATCGGCTTCCTGTTCGGCCAGTACAAGCGCATCACCAACCGGTACGAGGCGGGCGTGCTCACCGGCAAGGGCCTGTCGTACGGCGGCGCGCTCGTGCGCACCGAGGCGACCGGCTACGGCGCGGCCTTCTTCGCCGCCGAGATGTTGGCGGTGCACGGCGAGAGCCTGGACGGCCGGACCGTCAGCGTCTCGGGCGCGGGCAACGTGGCGATCTACGCCGTCGAGAAGGTGCAGCAGCTCGGCGGGACCGTCGTGACGGCGTCGGACTCCGGCGGCTACATCGTGGACGAGAAGGGCATCAACCTCGAGGTGCTCAAGCAGGTCAAGGAGGTCGAGCGCGGTCGCATCAGCGACTACGCCGACCGGGTGCCCAGCGCGCGCTACGTCGCGGGCGGCAGCGTCTGGGACGTCCCGTGCGACGTCGCCATCCCGTGCGCCAGCCAGAACGAGCTGCCGGAGTCGGCCGCCGTGGCGCTGGTCCGCAACGGCTGCCGCATCGTCGTCGAGGGCGCCAACATGCCCACCACGCCCGAGGCGGTGACGGTGCTGCGCGAGGGCGGCGTCGGCTTCGGCCCCGGCAAGGCCGCCAACGCGGGCGGGGTGGCGACCTCGGCGCTGGAGATGCAGCAGAACGCCTCCCGCGACCGCTGGAGCTTCGAGCACACCGAGGCGCGGCTGCACGAGATCATGCGCGGCATCCACGCGCGCTGCCACGAGACCGCCGAGGAGTACGGCGATCCCGGCAACCTCGTGCTCGGCGCCAACGTGGCCGGCTTCCTCACCGTCGCCGAGGCGGTGCACGCCCAGGGCCTGGTGTAGCCGCGCTACGACCGCCCGTGCAGGAAGCGCACCGTCCGGCCGAGGAGGGCGTCGACCCGCTTGCTGCGGTCAAAGGACAGCAGCGGAACGGGCAGGGCGTACTTCTGACGGGTGATCGACTTGGCCCGCGTGAACTCCTTGAGGCCGTCCTCGCCGTGGATGCGGCCGAAGCCGGAGTCGCCGCTGCCGCCGAAGGGCAGCCCGGGGATGCCGGCGAAGGCGATGACCTGGTTGATGCTGGTCATGCCGGAGTTGAGGCGCTGCGCCAGCTCCATGCCGCGCGACGCGGAGAAGACGGCGCCGGCCAGCCCGTACGTCGTGTCGTTGGCCCGCTCGACCGCCTCGTCGGCATCGCGCACCCTGGCCACGGTCAGCGTCGGCCCGAAGGTCTCCTCGGTGACCGCCCTGCTGTCCTCGGGCACGTCGACCAGCACGGTCGGCTCCACCAGGTTGCCGTTGATGGAGCCGCCGGTCAGGGCCCGGCCACCGCGCGCGAGAGCGTCCGCGATGTGCTCGCGGATGATGTCGACCTGGCCGGGCATCGTGATCGGGCCGTACTCCCGGCCGGCCTGCACCCGGCCCGCCTTCTCGGTCAGGGCGGCGACGAAGGAGTCGTAGACCTTGTCGGTGGCGTAGACCCGCTCGATGCCGATGCAGGTCTGGCCGGCGTTGCTCATGCCGCCCCACAGGGCCGCCGTCGCGGCGGCGTCCACGTCGGCGTCGTCGTCGACGATCAGGGCGTCCTTGCCGCCGCACTCCATGAGGACCGGCGTCAGGGTCTCGGCGCACGCGGCCATGACCTTCTTGCCCGTCCGCGCGGAGCCGGTGAAGGCGATCTTGTCGACGCCGGCGCGGCACAGCGCGGCACCGGTGTCGCCGAGGCCCGTGACCAGCTGCAGCACCGGCTGCTCGGGCACGATCTCGGCGAAGGTGGCGACCAGCCACCGTCCGACCGCAGGGGTGTACTCGCTGGGCTTGAACACCACGGCGTTGCCGGCCGCCAGGGCGTACGCGATCGAGCCCATCGGGGTGAAGACCGGGTAGTTCCAGGGGCCGATGACCCCGATGACGCCGAGCGGCTGGTACTCGAGCGTCGCGGCCTGGTTGGCCATCATCATTCCGCTGGGAATCCTGCGCGGACCGAGCACCTTGGGCGCGTGCTTGCCGGCCCAGGCGATGTGGTCGACGGCCAGGCCGATCTCGAGGCGGGCGTCGCTGAGCGGCTTGCCGTTCTCGCGGTGCATGAGCTCCGACAGCTCACCGGCGCGGCGGGCGAGGACGCCCTTCCAGCGGTCCAGGCGGGCCTTGCGGCCCTCCCACCCGAGCCCCCGCCACCAGGCGGCCGCCTCACGGGCCCGGGCGACAGCGGCGCGCACGTCGTCCTCGCCCTGGACGGGCAGCGTGGCGACGACGGCGCCGGTCGCCGGGTCGAGCGACTCGAAGGTCGCGGCGGTCGCAGGCCCGGCAGTCAGTGTCATGCCGGGAGACTAGGACGGGGTCGCCCGTGCGCGGAAGCCGCCGCACCCCCACACTGTTGTCGGAAGCAGGCGCAGCAGGTCCGGGCGTCCCGTCCAGGAGGGCGTCGCGTGAGCACTCACCCCCAGGTCGTCTCGGTGACCACGGCACGGATGTCGCACTCCCAGGACCTGGCGCTGCGCCAGAAGCGCTACATGCTCACGCAGGCGGTCCGGATTCTCTGCGTGATTCTCGGCGTCGCCGTTCCGGCGCCGCTGCCGGTCCGGATGCTGCTGTTCAGCGGCGCGATCTTCCTGCCCTGGTTCGGCGTCGTCATGGCCAACGCCGGCCCGATCGTCGCCAAGAGGGAGAAGACGGCGATCGTGGACCGCCGGCTCCTCGGCAGCGACGAGTTGCCGCTGCGCATCGCCCTCGAGCCCGGGCGCGACATCGACGGCTAGGTCCGCCGGTACGGCGGGTTGTGACGTCGAGCGGCGCCCCCGGTCATCACGCGCTGGACGTCGAGCCCTTGGCCGCCCGCTTGGCCGCCTGCTTGAACGCCCGGACCTCCAGCAGGGTCGCCTGGTCGGTGACGTCGGCGACGCTCCGCTTCACGCCCTCCTCCCCGTACGCGCCCGCGGCCTCGCGCCAGCCGTTGGGCCGCACGCCGTACTGCTTGCCGAGCAGCGCCACGAAGATCTGCGCCTTCTGCACGCCGAACCCGGGCAGCGCCTTCATGCGCTCGAGCAACTCCGGGCCGTCCACCCCGCGCCACACCGCCTCGGCGTCGCCGTGGTAGTCCTCGACCAGCGCCCGGCACAGGTCCTGAACCCGCTTGGCCATCGAACCGGGGAAGCGATGCACCGCCGGTGGCGTCGCCACGACGGCGGCGAACTGCTCCGGATCGTGCTCGGCGATCCGGGCGGCGTCCAGATGGCCCAGCCGCTCCTGCAGGACGTACGGCCCGCGAAAGGCCTTCTCCATCGGGATCTGCTGGTCCAGCAGCATCGCGAGCAGCAGAGCGAGCGGGTCGCGGCCGAGCAGGGCGTCGGCCTGCGGATCCTGGGACAGCTGCACGTCGGGCATGGCAGGAGTCTGTCTCAGAGGTGGGCTCGGGGCAGCCGCCAGGCCGCCGTCCCCACGACGGCCGCCGTGAAGCCGAGCAGGAGCGCGGCGGCCACCACCGCCCCGACATCGGCCACCTCGAACGGCGGATCGCGGAACGGCGACCCGGCCACCCGGCTGGCGTAGGCACCGACGGACAGGTTGCGGAACAGCGTGGTGGTGCCGGCGAGCAGTCCCTCCCAGAGGACCAGGTAGGCCAGCCCGACCAGCACCGCCCGGCGCAGCGCGAGCGAGAGCAGGACGAACAGCCCGGTGTACGCCGCCGCGCCGAGCAGGCTGGCCAGCAGCAGGGTGCCGGCGGCCTGCCCGAACGGCAGGTCCGTCGCCGGCAGCAGCACCAGGCACCCGAGAACGGCCGGCAGGCAGGCCACCCACGTCACGCCGGCCGCCGCGACGTACTTGGCCCCGGCGATCCGCCAGCGCGGCAGCGTGGTGGCGAGCAGCAGCCCCAGGGTGCGCTCGTCGCGGTCGTCACCGAAGGCGTTCACGCCGAGCACCAGGGCGACCAGCCCGAGAACCAGCACGAGCAGCTCGCCGGCGATCACGCCGTATCCGGCGGTGCGGTCCTCACCGCCGGCGGTGAGCCGCAGCACGAGGGCGAAGGCGGCGAGGACAAGGGGCAGGACGGCGACCGCGACGACCCGCTTGCCGCGCAGCACCGAGCGCAGGCTCATCTGCAGCAGGGTCATCGCCCCGCCCCCCGGGCCGAGGCCGTCAGCCTGGTGAACACGCTCTCCAGGTCCTCGCCGACCGGGACCACGCGGCGCAGGTGCACGCCGGCCTCGCGGGCGAGCTGGGGTAGCCGGACGGCCAGCCGCCGGCCGTCCTCGGTCTGGACCACCAGCCCGCCCTCCTCCAGCGTCACGGACCCGGTCCTGGGCTCGGCGAGCAGCAGGCCGGCGAGCCGGCGGGGCTCGTCGGTCTCGACGCGCACCGTGCGGGCCGACTGCGCGAGCAGCTCCTGCACGCCCTCGGGCGTGCCCTCGGCGACCAGCCGCCCGTTGACGACGACGAGCACCCGGTCGGCCATCCGCTCGACCTCGCCGAGGATGTGCGAGGAGACCAGGACGGTCCGCCCCTGCGAGCCGAGGCGGCGCACCAGCTCGACGTCGGCCCGGCGCTGCGCCGGGTCCAGGCCGTTCAGCGGCTCGTCGAGCAGCAGCACCTCAGGGTCGTGGGCGAGCGCCTGGGCCAGCCGGACGCGCTGGCGCATGCCCTTGGAGAAGCCGGCGACCCGGCGGTCCGCGGCGCCCTCCATGCCGACGGTGCGCAGCGCGGCCCGCGCCGCGCCCTCGGGATCGCGCACCCCGCGGTGGCGCGCCAGAAACGCGACGGTCTGCTGGGCGGTGAGGAAGGGCCACAGCCCGTCGCCGTCGGGAACCAGGCCGAGCCGGGCGTGCACCGCGGGCTCGGCCCGCGGATCGAGCCCGAGCACCCGCACGGTCCCCTGGCTGGGCGCGGTGAAGCCGGCCAGCAGGTCGAACAGCGTCGACTTGCCGGCGCCGTTGTGGCCGAGCAGCCCGGTCACGCCGGGCTCGGAACGGAACGAGACGTCGGACAGGGCGACGGTGTCGCCGAACCACTTCGACACCGCGTCCACCTCCAGCGCGGCGGTCATGCGTCCTCCGGGTCGGCGTAGCGCCAGGCCAGCACGGCGAGCGACCCGACCACGACGACCGCCCAGACCGCCCAGACCAGGGCCGACGCCGGCGGGTCAGGCTCGAACGGCTCACCGCCGAGCAGCGTGGCGCCGGCCCGGACGGCGGCCTGCGACAGGTCGAGCGCCAGCAGGTTGCGCTCGCCGCTCTCGGTGGAGGCCAGAGCGGAGACGAGGGGCGTGACGAGCAGCGCGGCGAGCAGCCCGCCGACCGCGAAGACGCGCTTGGCCGTCAGGGAGCCGGCCAGCAGCCCGACGCCGGCGAAGTAGACGGTGACGGCCAGGCCCGCGCCGACCAGCCCCGGCAGGTCCCCGATGTCGTCGCGCAGCTGCTGGAGCGGGGCGTCGGCCGTGACGACGGTGCCGGCGAACAGCGCCAGCAGCGGCCCCAGGCCGACCACGGCGACCAGCGCCAGGGCGGCGAGCACCTTGCCGAGGACGTACTCCGCCGGCGACAGCGCGGTGGAGAAGTACAGGCTCAGCACCCGGTCCCGGCGCTCCCGGGTGAGCAGCGACGGCAGCGTGGTGGCGGAGAAGGCGATGACGACCGGCGTGAGCAGGCCGAGCAGCTGCTGGTGCGCCAGCACGTCCGACGGGCTGACGCCCTCCGCCAGCAGCGGAACGCCCACGGCCGCGACCACGGGCAGGTACGCCGCAGCCAGCAGCAGGAACGGCCAGACCTTGGCGCCGGGCGTGCGCTTGAGGCCGAGCGCGCGGGTGGCCGAGGAGCGGGCCAGAGCCAGAACGCTGCGCCGGCGGGGCTCGCGCGGGCCGGTGTGGCGGGAGTAGCGCACGTCGTACAGCCGCGCCGCGGGCGGGCTCGTCATGCCATCGCCTCGACGACGGCGTCCTCGAGGGCGCGGGTGCCGTCGACCAGGGACAGGACGCCGACGCCCCGCTCCGCGGCCAGGTCGCGGACCGCGTCGAGCACCGCCGGCGACCCGTCGGGCAGGAACAGGCGCGGCCCGTCGACGCTCGCGCGTACGCCCCGCTCGTGCAGCAGCGCAGCGAACGCCGCCGGGTCGCCGGTGACCTGCAGGGCGACCGGTCCCGCGGCGGCGGTGCCGGTGACGGTCTGGCGGGCGGCGACCCGGCCGGCGGCCAGCACGATCACCTCGTCGCAGGTGCGCTCGATGTCGTCCAGCACGTGCGAGGAGATGACCACCTGAATGCCGAGGTCGCGCGACAGGTGGCGCAGGATCGCCAGCATCTCGTGCCGGCCGGCCGGGTCCAGGCCGGAGGTCGGCTCGTCGAGCACGACCAGATCGGGACCGTGAACGAGGGCCTGGGCGAGCTTGGTGCGCTGGGCCATGCCCAGGGAGTAGGTCGCCACCAGCCGGTGCCGCTCCTCCTCGAGCCCGACGGCGAACAGCACCTCCGAGGCCCGGCGCAGCGCGTCGCGGCGGGTCAGGCCGCGCAGGCGGGCCAGGTGCAGGCACAGGTCCTGCGCCGACATGTCGGTCGGCAGGCAGGCGTGCTCGGGCATGTAGCCGACCCGCGCGCGGATCGCCGCCCCGTGGCGGGAGGCGTCCATCCCGAGCACCCGGACCTGGCCCTCGTCCGGGGCGAGCAGGCCGAGGGCCACCTTCATGAGCGTCGACTTGCCGGCGCCGTTGGCACCGAGCAGGCCGGTCGCCGGCGCGGTGAGCGAGGCGGTCACGCCGTCGAGGGCGCGCACGTCGCCGAAGACCTTGACCAGCCCGTCGAAGCGGAGCGCGTCGGCAGTCACAGGGCGACCGTACGGGCCGCAGCCGCCGCGGCCGTCGCCCGCGCCGTCGCTGTGGACAGCGTCAGGCCCAGGAGGCGGGCGCCGGGCCGTACGTGCGGGGCTGCTCCTCGCCGAGCGGCATCAGCCACCACAGGGCGGGATAGACCAGCAGCTGGCTGCCCGGAACGAGCAGCAGCAGGATCGCGAACAGCAGCCGGGCCGGCCACGCCTCGATGCCCAGGCGCTGGCCGAGGCCGGCGCAGACGCCGCCGAGGACCCGCGCGTCGCGGGAGCGGTAGAGGCCCTGGCGGGCGAAGGCGGCGCGGATGTCGTCCATGGAAGGTCCTCTACTCGGCGATGTGCTGACGACCACGACACTGCTCCCGCGCCCTCCACGGCGCATCAGGGCGTGACCCTGGCCGCCCCCTGACCCAGCAACCCCCGGGCAGCCCCGAGCAGGCGCGCGCGCAGCCCGGCCGCCTCGGCGGCGAAGGCACGCTGCGCGGCGGCGTACGCGGTGCGCCCCTGCGCCGTCTCGACCGGCACCGGCTCCAGCCCGAGGGCGGAGAAGTCGTACGGCGACGCCCGCATGTCGAGCACCCGGACCCGGCGGGCGAGGTCGAAGCAGTCCGCGACGAGCTCGGACGGGACCCAGGGCGCCAGCTTGTAGGACCACTTGTAGAGGTCCATGTTGGCGTGCAGGCAGCCGCCCTGCTCCAGGTCGCCCTGGCTCTCGCGGGTCGGCTGCAGGACGTTGAGCGGCCGGGCCGTCGGGGTGAAGAACCGGAACGCGTCGAAGTGCGAGCAGCGCACCGGCAGGCTCTCCACGACGGCGGCCGTCCCGTCGGCTCCCAGCCGCAGCGGCCAGCGCTCGTGGCGCACCTGCTCGGCGCGGTGGACCATCGCCCACTCGTGCAGCCCGAAGCAGCCGAACTGCGCCGGCCGGGAGGCGGTGCGCTCGAGCAGGTCGGCCACCCACTCGGCGGTGCGCAGCACCCGGTCGGTCGGCGCGTCGAGCGCGGCGCCACCGTCGACCGCGACCCAGCCGGCGCCGGCCGGCTCGGCTCCCTCGAGCACGACGCCCGGTCCGGGGCTCCAGCGGCGCAGCGCCGCGGGACGGTGGGAGTAGTAGCTGAACAGGAAGTCCTCGACCGGGTGGGCCTCGCCGCGGCCGGCGCGAGCCAGCACCGGACCGGTCCAGGCGTCGACCCGCGCCTCGTGCCCGGCCTGGCGGGCGCGCCAGAGACCGGCGGGCAGGAGGGTCATCATCGCGCGGCCAGGCTACGGGCGGGAACGGCTCAGGGCGTCGTGTGCAGGTCCCCGGCCGCCTGCCAGCGGCGGGCCTCGGCCCGCACGTCGACGTCCTCGGCGTCGCACGGCACGAGCAGGTCGGTCAGCTCGTGCCGCCGGAGCAGCGTCAGCGCCCGGGCCGACGGCCGCGTGACGGTCAGGCAGCCACCGGTGCGGTGCAGGTGGGCCGCGGCTCCGGCGAGCACCTGCAGGGCGGCCAGGTCGATCTCCTCGACGTCGTGCAGGTCGACCGCCAGCCGGGTCACCCCCGCGGTCAGGCACGCCGCCAGCTGCTGCCGCAGCCGGTTGCAGTCCTCCTCGTGCAGTCGGCCGCCCAGGCGCAGGTGGACCGCGTCGTCGATCTCGGGTCTGTTGGCCCTCGTCACGTCGCTCTCCTCGTCGACCCGCAGCGGGCCGGCGGGAAGCCGGACCGGCGGGAAGGGCGTGCTACCCGCTTGTGTGCGTTTCACCCCAAGACCTCCTGATCTGCCCGAGCTAGCGGCGGATGCCCCGGACGGGCCGGCACCGACGTCGTGGACCATGGAGGGCACCCCCAGGACGAGCACGCACCAGGAAGGCGGCAGACCGATGGCGCAGGACCGGCCCGACGAGCGGGCGGACGCGGACGCGAGGTCGGCGGCGGACGCGAGGGCGGCGGCGGACGTGAGGTCGGCGGCAGACAGCGGCACCTTTGGCGACCTCGACCTGCGCCCAGAGCTGCTGGCGGCGCTGGCGGCGCTGGGCTACGAGGAGCCGACGCCGATCCAGCGCGAGGCCATTCCCGCGATGCTGACGGGGCGGGACCTGCTGGGCCAGGCAGCGACAGGGACCGGCAAGACCGCTGCGTTCGCGCTGCCGCTCCTGCATCGCCTGGCCTCCGGCTCCCGCGGGCCCGCACCGACCGGTCTGGTCCTCGCACCCACGCGTGAGCTCACGATGCAGGTCTCGGAGGCGATCCACAAGTACGGCCGCGACCTGGGTGCCCGGGTTCTCCCGGTCTACGGCGGTCAGCCCATCGGCCGGCAGCTGCGGGAGCTGGCCCGCGGGGTCGACGTGGTGGTCGCGACGCCCGGCCGGGCGCTCGACCACATCTCACGCGGCACCCTCGTCCTGACGGACGTGCAGACGGTCGTGCTGGACGAGGCCGACGAGATGCTCGACATGGGCTTCGCCGAGGACCTCGAGGCGATCCTCAACGCGCTGCCGGCCGAGCGCCAGACGGTGCTGTTCTCGGCCACGATCCCGTCGCACATCGACCGGATGGTCCGCCGGCACCTGCGCGACCCGCTCCGGGTGCGCATCGAGCGCGCCGCGGTGCCGGCCGGCGACGCGCCGCGCGTGCGGCAGAGCGCCTATCTGGTCCCGCGCGCCCACAAGCCGGCCGCGCTGGGCCGGCTGCTCGACGTCGAGGCGCCGACCGCGGCCATCGTCTTCTGCCGCACCCGCGGCGAGGTCGACCAGCTGACCGAGACCCTGAACGGTCGCGGCTACCGCTCGGAGCCGCTGCACGGCGGCATGAGCCAGGAGCAGCGCGACCGGGTCATGCAGCGCCTGCGCGCGGGATCGGCGGAGCTGCTCGTCGCGACCGACGTGGCGGCCCGCGGCCTGGACGTGGACCAGCTCACCCACGTCTTCAACTACGACGTGCCGTCGGCCCCGGAGTCCTACGTCCACCGCATCGGCCGGGTCGGTCGCGCCGGCCGCGAGGGGGTCGCGATCACCCTGGCCGAGCCGCGCGAGCAGCGGATGCTGCAGAGCATCGAGCGCCTGACCGGCCAGAAGATCGCCATGGAGAAGCTGCCCTCGGTCGCGGACCTGCAGGCCCGGCGGCTCGACCTGACCCGGGCGGCCGTCGCCGAGCACCTCGCGGGCGGCGACCTCGACCGGTTCAGCGGCGTCCTGGACCAGCTGCTCGGGGACCATGACCTGCGCGAGGTCGCCCTCGCCGCGCTCGCGCTGGCCCACCAGGCCGACGGGCCGACGGTCGACGAGCAGGAGATTCCGGAGGTCGCCGCGCGGCCGGTCCGGGAGCGCGAGCCGTACGCCGGCTCGTCGAGCGCCGCCCGGCCGTCCGGCAGCGCCCCGTCCGGCGTGCGCGGCCCGCGACCGACGACGGGCAGGCTGGCCGGCCGGGACATGACCCGGCTGTTCATCGGGGCCGGCCGGCAGGCCGGCGTGCGGCCTCAGGACCTGGTCGGGGCGATCGCCAACGAGTCCAGCCTGTCCGGCCGGGAGATCGGGGCGATCGAGATCACCGAGCGGTTCTCCCTCGTCGACGTCCCGTCCGAGGCGGCCGAGGACGTCATCACCGCGCTGCGCGGCAGCGTGATCAAGGGCCGGAAGGCGACCGTCCGACGGGAGCGCTGACCCGGGATCGTCCGGGCGAGCACCGGCCGGCCGGCGGTTCCGGGCCGCCCGGCAGCCAGTAGCAAGACGGACGTACGGTTTGGTGGTACGGTGCCGGCGTGCCCAAGGTGACCGACCAGCAGCTGCAGTCGCGGCGTGGCCAGATCCTCGGCGCGGCCCGGCGGGCGTTCGCCCGACACGGGTACGAGGGTGCGACCGTCAAGGTGCTCGAGGTCGAGACCGGCCTGTCGCGCGGCGCGATCTTCCACCACTTCCGCGACAAGGAGGCGCTGTTCCTCGCCCTCGCGGAGGACGACGCCGCCCGCACCGCCGCGGTGGTGGCCGAGCACGGCCTGGTGCAGGTCATGCGCGACCTCGAGGACAAGGACGCCGGCTGGCTCGGCGTGCAGCTCGAGGTGCGCCGGCGGCTGCGCACCGACCCGGCCTTCGCCGCCCAGTGGGCCGAGCGCCAGCTGGCCGTCCGGGACGCCACGATCGAGCGCCTGGACCGCCAGCGCGCCGCCGGCGTCGTGCGCGCCGACGTGCCGGTCGAGCTGCTCGCCGACTTTCTGCGGCTGGTCTTCGACGGGCTCGTCAGCTCGCTGGCCACCGGCATGCCCACTGCCCACCTGGACGGGGTCCTCGACCTCGTGGAGGACGCCGTGAGAACACCCCGTACACCCCCCGTTAGCGTGACCGCAGACCCACACGAGGAGAGCGCATGACACAGGACAGCTTCGGCGCACGCGGCACGCTCGACGTCGCTGGAACGTCGTACGAGGTGTTCCGGCTGAGCGCGGTGGAGGGCGCGGCGGACCTGCCGTACTCCCTCAAGGTGCTGCTGGAGAACCTGCTCCGGACCGAGGACGGCGCCAACATCACGGCCGACTCCATCCGGGCGATCGCCCAGTGGGACCCCAGCGCCGAGCCGGACACCGAGATCCAGTACACGCCGGCCCGCGTGCTCATGCAGGACTTCACCGGGGTTCCCTGCGTGGTGGACCTGGCCGCCATGCGCGAGGCGATGGCCGAGCTCGGCGGGGATCCCAAGAAGATCAACCCGCTGGCCCCGGCCGAGCTGGTCATCGACCACTCCGTCATCGCCGACTTCTTCGGCAGCAGCAAGGCGCTCGAGCTCAACGGCGCGCTGGAGTACGAGCGCAACCGCGAGCGCTACGAGTTCCTCAAGTGGGGCCAGACGGCGTTCAGCGACTTCGCCGTCGTGCCGCCCAACACCGGCATCGTCCACCAGGTCAACCTCGAGCGGCTGGCCCGCGTCGTGTTCACCCGCACCGTGGGCGGCACGCTGCAGGCCTACCCCGACACCCTGGTCGGCACCGACTCGCACACCACCATGATCAACGGCCTGGGCGTGCTGGGCTGGGGCGTCGGCGGCATCGAGGCCGAGGCGGCCATGCTCGGCCAGCCGGTCTCGATGCTCATCCCGAAGGTCGTCGGCTTCAAGCTCAACGGCGAGCTGCCGGCCGGCGCGACCGCGACCGACCTGGTGCTCACCGTCACCGAGCTGCTGCGCAAGCACGGCGTCGTCGGCAAGTTCGTGGAGTTCTACGGCCCCGGCGTGGTCAACGTGCCGCTGGCCGACCGCGCCACCATCGGCAACATGAGCCCGGAGTACGGCTCCACCTGCGCGATCTTCCCGGTCGACGAGGAGACCCTGTCCTACCTGCGGCTCACCGGCCGCCCCGAGGAGCTCGTGCAGCTCGTCGAGGCGTACGCCAAGGAGCAGGGCATGTGGCACGACCCGTCGGCCGAGCCGCGCTTCTCCGAGCGCCTCGAGCTCGACCTGTCGACCGTCGTGCCGAGCCTGGCCGGCCCGAAGCGCCCGCAGGACCGGGTGCCGCTGACCCAGGCCAAGGGCATGTTCCGCACCGCGCTCAACGACTACGCCAGCACCGTGCCGGTCGAGCCGGGCCGCAGGCCCGGCGTCCCGCCGGTGGCCACCGAGGCGACCGGCACCGGGCTGGACGAGTCCAGTGCCGAGTCCTTCCCGGCCTCCGACCCGGTGGCCGCGACCGGGGACAAGCCCGAGGACAAGCCGCACAGCGTCAACGTCGGCGACGTCTCGGACCGCCCGAGCAACCCGGTGCCCACCACGCTGTCCACCGGCGACCGGGTCGAGCTCGACCACGGCGTCGTGGCCATCGCGGCCATCACCAGCTGCACCAACACCAGCAACCCCTACGTCATGGTCGGCGCCGGCCTGCTGGCCAAGAACGCCGTGGAGCGCGGCCTGACCAGCAAGCCCTGGGTCAAGACCACGCTCGCGCCCGGCTCGAAGGTCGTCACCGACTACTACGACAAGGCCGGCCTGACGCCCTACCTCGACAAGCTGGGCTTCCAGACCGTCGGCTACGGCTGCACGACCTGCATCGGCAACTCCGGCCCGCTGCCGGAGGAGGTCAGCGCCGCCGTCAACGCGGGCGACCTCGCCGCCGTCTCCGTGCTGTCGGGCAACCGCAACTTCGAGGGCCGCATCAACCCTGACATCAAGATGAACTACCTGGCGTCGCCGCCGCTCGTCGTCGCCTACGCCCTGGCCGGCACCATGGACCTGGACCTGACCACCGAGCCGCTCGGCATCGGGTCGGACGGCCAGCCGGTCTTTCTCAAGGACATCTGGCCCTCCCCCAAGGACGTCAGCGACGTCGTCGCGGGCGCGATCACCAGCCAGATGTACGCCGACTCCTACCAGGACGTCTTCGCCGGCGACGCCCGCTGGCAGGCCATCGAGGTGCCCGGCGGCGACGCGTTCGCCTGGGACCCCGAGTCCACCTACGTGCGCAAGCCCCCGTACTTCGACGGCATGCCGCGCGAGCCCAAGCCGCTGACCGACATCACCGGCGCGCGGGCCCTGGCCGTTCTGGGCGACTCGGTCACGACCGACCACATCTCCCCCGCCGGCTCCATCAAGGTCGACTCGCCGGCCGGGACGTACCTGTCCGAGCACGGGGTCGCGCCCAAGGACTTCAACAGCTACGGCAGCCGTCGCGGCAACCACGAGGTCATGATCCGCGGCACCTTCGCCAACATCCGGCTGCGCAACCAGCTGGCCCCCGGCACCGAGGGCGGCGTCACGGTCAAGGACGGCCAGCAGATGTCGATCTACGAGGCCTCGCAGGCCTACCAGTCCGAGGGCACCCCGCTGGTCATCCTGGCCGGCAAGGAGTACGGCTCGGGCTCCTCGCGCGACTGGGCCGCCAAGGGCACCGCGCTGCTGGGCGTACGCGCCGTCATCGCCGAGTCCTACGAGCGCATCCACCGCTCCAACCTGATCGGGATGGGAGTGCTGCCGCTGCAGTACACCGGCGGCGACACCGCGGCCTCGCTCGGCCTGACCGGCCAGGAGACCTTCACCATCGAGGGCATCGCGGCCGGCGACACCGTTCCGCGCGAGCTCACCGTCAAGGCCGACGACATGACCTTCACGGTGCTCGTCCGCATCGACACGCCAGGCGAGCAGGCGTACTACCAGAACGGCGGGATCATGCCGTACGTCCTGCGCTCACTGCTCTAGCCCGCCAGCCGAGGAGCCCGGGACCCTTGCGGGGGACCCGGGCTCCTCGGCGCGTCGGACCTGTTCTCAGGCTGCTTGGGGCCGAGCCCTCCCCGCCGAGCCGAACAAGAGCGATACTGGTGCCGTGACCACCTCGTTCCTGGAGGCGGCCACGGCGCGCCCGCCCCTGCCCGGGGCCGTCAGCCGCGACCGTGGCGCCGGGTTGGGGGCAGGCACGCGCTGCGTCGAGGGCCCTGCACCGACCCTGGAGCGGCCCGACCCTCCGGCACAGCTGGACCCGGCACCCTGCACCTGCGGACCGAAGGACCTCGCGTGACACCTCGCACCGCCCGCGCCACCGCGGACCCTGCTGTCGCTGCCGCGGACGGCGACGCCCCTGTCTCCGCCGCGAAGCACGCCCCTCCGAAGGTGGCCAAGAAGCCCTCGAAGAAGGCCCCCGCGGACGTGACCGAGACGGCTCCCGCGGGGCTGGAGGAGCCGGCGCCCGAGGAGCTCGAGGACGTCGACCCGGCGGTGCTGGTCGAGGAGGTCGACGGCATCTCGCTGGACGCGGCGGACCCGACGGCCGCGGTCGACCAGTCGGTCGTCGCCGCGGCCGACCCGGCGCTGGCCGCCGCGACCGGCGTCGCGGTCGAGGACGACGAGGACGACGACGAGGACGACGACACCCCCAAGCCGCCGTCCGACGAGGACGACGACGAGGACGAGAAGAAGCCGCTCGCCGCCGAGGGCGAGGTCGGGATCTCCACCGACCTGGTGCGCGCCTATCTCAAGGAGATCGGCAAGGTCCCGCTGCTCACCGCCGAGCAGGAGGTCGAGCTGGCTCAGCGCATCGAGGCCGGCCTGTTCGCCGCCGAGAAGGTCCGCCAGGCGGAGGAGGGCGAGGCCCCGAAGCTGTCCGCCGCGCTGCGCCGCGACCTCGACTGGCTGGTGCACGACGGCGGCCGGGCCAAGCGCCACCTGCTCGAGGCCAACCTGCGCCTGGTGGTCTCGATCGCCAAGCGCTACCTGGGCCGCGGCATGCTCTTCCTGGACCTGATCCAGGAGGGCAACCTGGGCCTGATCCGCGCGGTCGAGAAGTTCGACTACACCAAGGGCTACAAGTTCTCGACCTACGCGACGTGGTGGATCCGCCAGGCCATCACCCGCGCCATGGCCGACCAGGCGCGCACCATCCGCATTCCGGTCCACATGGTCGAGCAGATCAACAAGCTGACCCGCGTTCAGCGCGAGATGCTCCAGGAGCTGGGCCGCGAGCCCACGCCGGAGGAGCTCGCCAAGGAGCTCGACATGACCCCCGAGAAGGTCGTCGAGATCCAGGGCTACGCCCGCGAGCCAGTCAGCCTCGAGACCACCATCGGCGATGACCAGGACTCCTCGCTCGGTGACTTCATCGAGGATGCGGACGCCCCGATCGCCGCCGAGGTCGTCTCCTACGGCCTGATGCAGGAGCAGCTCAACGAGGTCCTGCGCACGCTCACCGACCGCGAGGCGGCCGTGGTGAAGATGCGCTTCGGCCTGGTCGACGGGCAGCCCCGCACGCTCGACGAGATCGGCCGGGAGTTCGGCCTGACCCGCGAGCGGATCCGCCAGATCGAGAGCAAGACGCTGAGCAAGCTGCGCCACCCGTCGCGGTCGCAGAAGCTGCGCGACTACCTCGACTAGTGCAGCCGGTCTCGCCGGAGGAGTTCGAGGCGCTGGTGCGCCAGGCCGTGGACGAGCTGCCGCCGGAGCTGGCCGCGCACTTCTCCAACGTCGCGGTGGTCTGCGAGCACGAGAACGACGACGACCCTGAGCTGCTCGGTCTCTACGAGGGCGTTCCGCTGACCGAGCGCGGGCAGTACTCCGGCGCGCTGCCGGACCGGATCAGCCTCTACCGGATCCCGCTGTGCCTGATGGCGGAGGACCTGGACCACCTCGTGGAGGAGGTCCAGGTCACCGTGGTGCACGAGTTCGCGCACCACGTCGGGATCGACGACGACCGCCTGCACGCGCTGGGGTGGGACTGACCGTGACGGGGTAAGCACCCTGCGTGCTGGGGGATCCTGCTTGCCCATTACGCCGGTCCGTAGGAGGGTGTGAGCAGCCTCACCAGCCGGGACCGGTGCGGAACGCCGCCCGATGGTGGAACGTTGCCCGGTCGCGGGAGCTCACCATGCTGCCGCACAGGACGCTCGCCGTGTCCTCGCCGGCAGCTCCTCGGGCCGGTGCGTGCGCGGGGAACAGTCAGACCCGTACCACCTGTTCACCCTTGTGGACGGGTCCCCTCCCCGGGACGCCGTCCCACCAGGCACCTGCACTCCCCGTACTGCCAGCCGACTGACCACCGATCCAGGAGACCGCCGTGTCCACCGCCGCCCGCCCCGCCGACGTCATCGAGGCGCTGGTCGAGCGTGCCCAGACCGAGGGCGCCCTGTCCCTCGACCAGCTGCGCACCACCTTCGAACAGGCCGGCATCGGCCCGGCTCAGGCCGGTGACGTGCTGCGCCGCCTGACCGAGGCCGGCGCGGTGCTGGGCACCGAGGAGCAGAAGCCGGTTCGCCGCCGCTCGCCCCGGACCGCCGCCCGCCCCGCCGCCCGGCCCGTCAAGCCCGCCGCCACCCGTCCCGCCGGCCGCACCGTCAAGGACGAGGCCAAGGAGTCCGCCGTCATCGACGAGAGCACGGGCGAGACCCTCGCTTCCGCGGCCAGCGAGACCCCGGTCGACACCGACGTCGCCCTGGCCGCCGCCCACACCGGTGGCGTCGCCGGCACCGCCGCCGCCCCGGCGACCGCCGCGCCGGCCGCCGAGGAGGAGACCGACGAGGACGGCGAGCCCAAGCCGGTCGTCGCCGACGAGGACAAGCCCCTCGCGCTGGACGAGCCGCCGCCCGGCATCGACCTGGTCAAGGCCTACCTCCGCGAGATCGGCAAGGTCGCGCTGCTGACCGCCGTCGAGGAGGTCGAGCTGTCCAAGCGGATCGAGGCCGGCCTGTTCGGCGCCGAGAAGCTCCGCCAGCACGCCGCCGGCGAGGCCAAGCTCGCGATCGCGCTGCGCCGCGACCTGGCCGAGATCGTCCGCGACGGCGAGCGGGCCAAGCGCCACCTGCTCGAGGCCAACCTGCGCCTCGTGGTGTCGCTGGCCAAGCGCTACCAGGGCCGCGGCCTGGACCTGCTGGACCTGGTCCAGGAGGGCAACCTCGGCCTGGTCCGCGCGGTCGAGAAGTTCGACTACACCAAGGGCTACAAGTTCTCCACGTACGCCACCTGGTGGATCCGCCAGGCGCTGCAGCGGGCGCTGGCCGACCAGGGCCGCACCATCCGCGTGCCGGTCCACATGGCGGAGCTGATCACCAAGGTGACCCGGGTCCGCCGCGAGCTGACCCAGACCCTGGGCCGCGAGCCGCTGTCGGAGGAGATCGCCGCGCCGCTGGACATGACGGCCACCAAGGTCGAGGAGATCCTCGGCTACGGCCGCGACACCCTGTCGCTGGAGAGCCCCGTCGGCGACGACGAGGCCGTTCTCGGTGACTTCATCACCGACAGCGACAGCCCCGACCCGGTCGCCGCGGTCGAGATGCAGATGATGCAGGGCCAGCTCGGCGCTGTCCTGGCCGGCCTGCCGGCCCGCTCCGCGACGGTCATGCGGATGC
>JAOPWI010000111.1 GCA_025965755.1 Frankiales bacterium
GTGGCCGTGGACGACGCGGACGTCGACGGCTCCGCCGCCCACGTGCCTGCCGACCAGCTCGCCGCCCCCGCCCGGGGCGGGTCCCAGGCCATCAACACCGAGAAGGGCCGCTGATGACTGCCGTCGCCCCCGGCACCACGGGCCGCCAGGCGGAGCACGGCGACGTGCTGCTCCGCGTTCAGGGCGCCGTCAAGCACTTCCCGATCAAGCAGGGCATCGTCCTGCAGCGCGAGGTGGCCCGGGTGCACGCCGTCGACGGCGTGGACCTCGAGGTCCGCCGCGGCGAGACGCTGGGCCTGGTCGGAGAGACCGGCTGCGGCAAGTCGACGCTGGCCCGCCTCATCGCCGGACTGCACCCGCTGACCGCGGGAACGATCGAGTTCGACGGGCACGACCTGTCGAACCTGTCGCGCAAGGCGATGCGCCCCTACCGGCGCGACATCCAGATGATCTTCCAGGACCCGTACGGCTCGCTGAACCCGCGCCGTCGCGTCGGCTCGATCATCGGGGACCCGTTCGACATCCACGGGGTGTCCAAGGGGGCCGGGCGCAAGAAGCAGGTGCAGGAGCTCATGGAGGTGGTCGGGCTCAACCCCGAGCACTTCAACCGCTTTCCGGCGGAGTTCTCCGGTGGCCAGCGCCAGCGCATCGGGGTCGCCCGGGCGCTCGCGCTCAAGCCGAAGCTGATCATCTGCGACGAGCCGGTCTCCGCGCTGGACGTGTCGATCCAGGCGCAGGTCATCAACCTGCTGGACGACCTGCAGAAGGAGTTCGGCCTCACCTACGTCTTCATCGCCCACGACCTGTCGGTCGTGCGGCACGTGAGCGACCGGGTCGCCGTCATGTACCTCGGCAAGGTCATGGAGGTCGCCGAGGTCGCCGACCTGTACGAGTCGCCGCGCCACCCGTACACCAACGCGTTGCTGTCCGCGGTGCCGGTGGCCGACCCCGACCTGGCCGACCGGCGCGACCGGATCATTCTCAAGGGCGATGTGCCGTCGCCCGTCAATCCGCCGAGCGGCTGCCCGTTCCACCCGCGCTGCCCCAAGGCTCAGCAGGTGTGCGTGGACGTCATGCCGCCGCTGGTGCCGGCGGCCGAGTTCGGCGATCCGCCGGACCACCGCAAGGCGTGCCACTTCCCGGTCGCCGAGGGCGAGGACCTCACCCTCGCGACGCCGGGCATCTCGCAGGTCTCCACCGAGCCCGCGCTGGACGCGGGGGCCTGACCCACCCGGTCCGCCCCGCCCGTCGATCGTCCCACCGTCCGGAAGGACAACCGCGCATGACCGTCACCGCCGACTCGGTCACCGAGGGCAGGCCGCCCTCGGCGGAGCCCGGCCCGCTGGCCCCGAAGCGCATCGAAGGCCGCACCCCGCTGCAGCTGGCCTGGGCCCGGCTGCGCCAGGACCGGGTGTCGCTGCTCGCGGCGTGCACCATCGTGCTGCTCGTGCTGGTCGCGATCTTCGCCTCGGTGCTGACCGACCTGATCGGGCACGGGCCGAACGAGCAGTTCCGCCAGGAGGGCCTGCAGCCGAACGGCATCGCCAACGGCCCCAACGGCGACTTCTGGTTCGGCGCCGACAACCTGGGCCGCGACGTGCTGTCCCGGGTCATCCACGGCACCCGGGTCTCGCTGCTGGTCGGCGTGCTGGCGACCGCGTTCGCGGTGGTCATCGGGACCGTGATCGGGACGATGGCGGGCTACTACGGCGGCAAGATCGACACGTTCCTGTCCCGCACGATGGACGTCTTTCTGAGCTTCCCGTTCCTGCTGTTCGCCATCTCGCTGGTGTCGGTGTTCCAGCCCTCGCTGCGGATCAGCGTCTTCGTCATCGCCTTCTTCACCTGGGCCAACGTCGGCCGCATCGTCCGCGGCCAGGTGCTGTCGATCCGCGAGAAGGAGTACATCGAGGCGGCCCGCTCGCTGGGCGCCTCCGACGCCCGGATCATGGCGGTCGACGTGCTGCCCAACCTGGTCGCGCCGATCATCGTCTACTCGACGCTGCTCATCCCCACCGCGATCGTCTTCGAGGCGACGCTGTCGTTCCTCGGGCTGGGCGTCATCCCGCCCACGCCCACCTGGGGCAACATGATCGCCGAGGCGCAGAACGGCGGCTACTACCAGGTGGCGCCGTGGTTCCTGATGTTCCCGAGCCTGGCGCTGTTCGTCACCACGCTCGCCTTCAACCTGCTCGGTGACGGGCTGCGGGACGCGTTGGATCCGCGTGCCGCCCGCGTCCTGGCCCGGAAGTAGAGGATCCGACAGACATGGGTCGCTTCATCGTGCGCCGGCTGATGTTCGGTGTCATCGTCCTGCTCGTCATCAGCTTCGCCGTCTTCGCGCTCTTCTTCCTGCTGGCCCCCGGCGACCCGGCCGCCAACTTCGTCGGCCGCGGCGCGACCGAGCAGTCGATCCAGGAGGCGCGCGAGCGCTACGGGCTGGACAAGCCCTGGTACCAGCAGTACGGCCAGTACGTCGGCCGGCTGGTCCAGGGCGACCTGGGCTTCAGCTTCCGCAACCGGGAGCCGGTCCGGGACACCCTGATCGACCGGCTGCCCGTCACGGCGTCCCTCGCCGGCGGCGCAGCTGTGCTCTGGTTGCTGGTCGGGATTCCCATCGGCATCCTGGCGGCCACCAAGCCGCGCAGCCTGCGCGACCGCGCGGCGACCTTCTTCGCCCTCGGCGGGCTGTCGATGCCGACGTTCGTCGTCGGGCTGCTGCTGCTCTACCTGTTCTTCTACCGGCTCACCATCGCGGGGGTGGACGCCTTCCCCGGCAACGGCTACGTCGCGCTCACGCAGGACCCCTTCGAGTGGGCGCGGCACCTGATCCTGCCGTGGATCGCGCTGGCCACCGTCTACGCGGCGCAGTACTCCCGCATCACGCGCGGCTCGCTGCTCGAGGTGCTGGGCGAGGACTACATCCGCACCGCGCGGGCCAAGGGGCTGTCGGAGCGCCGGGTCACCTACCGGCACGGCCTGCGCAGCGCGCTGACCCCGGTGGTGACCCTGCTGGGCATCGACCTTGGCGGGCTGCTCGGCGGCGCGATCGTCACCGAGGCGGTGTTCGGCCTCGGCGGCATCGGCCAGGCGGCCATTCAGGCCGTCTTCGTGGGCGACCTGCCGGTCATCTTCGGTACCGTGATGCTGGCAGCGTTCTTCATTGTGATCTCCAGCATCGTCGTGGACATCCTGTACGCGGTGCTCGATTCCCGCGTCCGGCTGGCCTGACCTGCCGGGACGCCGTTCCCCGCCTGACCCCTCGCCTCCTGGAGCAACCCGCCCGTGGTCACCTTCCTGTCTGTCCTGCTGACCATCGTGAGCCTCGTGCTCATCGCCCTGGTGCTGCTGCACAAGGGCAAGGGCGGCGGCCTGTCCAACATGTTCGGCGGCGGCGTCTCCTCCTCGCTGGGCGGCAGCGCCGTGGTGGAGAAGAACCTGGACCGGATGACGATCGTCTGCGGCATCATCTGGTCGGTCTGCATCGTGGCGCTCGGCCTGCTGCTCAAGCAGACCTGACCGCCGCGGGCGGGTCCGGGTTCGCCGCCCGGACGTAGACTGCACGCCAGGTCCACCTGACCCCCGGGCACGGCGCCCTCACCTGGGGACGTCCCCGCACGACGAGCACCGAGGAGCACCAGTGGCAGGCGGCAACGCGATCCGAGGCAGCCGCGTCGGCGCCGGCCCGATGGGCGAGGCCGAGCGCGGCGAGGCGGCCCCCCGGCAGCGGATCAGCTTCTTCTGCGCCAACAAGCACGAGAGCCGCCCGGCGTTCGCCGACGAGGCCGCCGTGCCGGAGACCTGGGACTGCCCGCGCTGCGGCTTCCCGGCCGGGCGGGACAAGGACAACCCGCCGGCTCCGCTCAAGACCGAGCCCTACAAGACCCACCTGGCCTACGTGCGCGAGCGCCGCAACGCCGAGGACGGCGAGGCGATCCTCGCCGAGGCGCTGGCCAAGCTGCGCGGCAAGTAGTCCCGAGACACACCTGAGCGCCCCGTCTGCACGCGGACGGGGCGCTCTGTGGTGTCAGCGGCGCCGCAGGTCGGCCGGCAGCGCGCAGGCCGCCGCCTCGTCGAGCAGCCACAGCGTCTGGAACCGCCCGCGGACGCCGGCGGCGGGCACCTGCAGCCGGCCGGCGCCGGACAGCGCCATGGCGACCATCGGCGCCTTGTCGGCGCCGGCGACGAGCACCCAGACCTCCCGCGCGGCGTTGATCGCGGGAAAGCCCAGCGAGATGCGGGTCGGCGGCGGCTTGGGACAGCCGTGCACCCCGACCACCGTGCGCTCGTCGTGCGCCGCCGGCGACTCGGGGAAGATCGACGCGGTGTGGCCCTCGGAGCCCATCCCGAGCAGCAGGACGTCGAACGGCGGAACGTCGTGGTCGGGCGGGGCCGCCGCGGCCAGCTCGGCGGCGTAGCGCTCGGCCGCCGCCTCGGCGTCCTCGCCGTCCGGCCCACCCAGCGCGCCCATCGGGTGCACCCGGGCCGGGTCGAGCGGGAGCGCGTCGAGCAGCGCCGCGCGGGCCTGCCGCTCGTTGCGGTCGGGGGAGTCGGCGGCGACGAAGCGCTCGTCGCCCCACCAGATGTCCACCCGGGACCAGTCGACCGCCGAGTGGGCCGGGGACTCCCGCAGCACCTCCAGCAGCCGGATGCCCACCCCGCCGCCGGTCAGCACCAGGCTGGCGGTGCCCCGCATGGCCTGCGCGTCCACGAGCCGGGTGACCAGGCGGGCCGCCGCGCCGGCGGCGAGCACCTCGGCATCGCGCGCCACGACCACGGTGGGCGCCGGGGCAGCGGTCATGCCGACTGCTCCGCCGGGTCCTGCCAGATGTGGGTGCGGCCGGCCGGAGGGGCCAGCGGCGTGCCGTTGCCCGTCGCGGCGGCCAGCGCCTCGGCGTACGGCTCGTCGGCGTCCAGGCGCCGCAGCTCCTCCGCGAGCAGGTCGCCGAGCTCGCGGCGGGGGAGCGGCATCACGCGGTCGGGCTGGTCGGAGCGGGACAGCACCGCGGTGCCGGGGTTGGTCCGCCGGACCGACAGCCGGCCGCCGTCGACCTCGACGGTGACCTCCCGGACGCCGGACCCGGTGTGCTCGACGACCTCCACCGGGACGTGCAGCCGGCTGCGCAGCCAGCCGGTGAGCAGCGCGCCGCTCGGGTTGCCCGGCTCGGCCGTCACCGAGGCGCTGACCGGTGCGGCCGTGACGCTGTCGAAGGCCGAGGCGAGCAGCCCGCGCCACAGCGTGGTGCGGCCCCAGGACAGGTCCGTGTCACCCGGGACGTAGTCCTGCGCCCGCTGGCGCAGCGCGGCCATCGGGTCCGGGGCGCCGGAGCAGTCGGTGATCCGGCGTCCCGCGCTCACGCCCAGCGGGTCGTGGGCGATCAGGGCCGGCGGCTCGCCGTTCCACCACGTGACCACCGGTGCGTCCGGCGCCAGCAGCGGCAGCACGACCGACTCGGCGTGCAGGGCGAGCCGCCCGTACATGCGCATGATCACCGACTCTCCGGGGCCGAGCCGGCCGCCGATGAGCACCTCGGCGTCCAGTCGCGGCTCGGGAGCGTCGGGGCGGCGGCGGACCACGACGAGCAGCCGGCACGGGTGCTGGGCAGCGGCCCGCGTCGCGGCCTGCTCCGCCTCGTTGACGTGCTTCTCGTCGGTCACCACGACCAGGGTGAGCGCCAGACCGGAGGAGACCGCGCCCGCCTGCCGTCGCTCGGCGGCCAGCGCCTTGACCACGTCGGTGCCGGTGGTGTCCCAGAGCGTGGTCACGGGCGTCTCCAGGCGCGGCCGTCGCGGGCCAGCATGTCGTTGGCGGCACGGGGACCCCACTCGCCGGCCCGGTAGGGCTCCGGCTTCCCGCCGGCCGCGTCCTGCTCCCGCCAGTGCGCCTCGATCGGGTCGACCACGCGCCAGCTCTGCTCGACCTCCTCGTTCTGCGGGAACAGCGCCGCATCGCCGAGCAGGACGTCGAGCAGCAGCCGCTCGTACGCCTCGGGGCTGCTCTCGGTGAACGCCTCGCCGTAGAGGAAGTACATCGACACGTCGCTGACCTCCAACGCCGTGCCGGGGACCTTGGAGCCGAACCGCAGGGTCACGCCCTCGTCCGGCTGCACCCGGACGACGAGCTGGTTCGCGCCCAGCTCCTCGGTGTCGCCCTTGCTGAACGGCAGGTGCGGTGCCTTC
>JAOPWI010000122.1 GCA_025965755.1 Frankiales bacterium
CAGTCATGCCGCTGCCGGACATTCCGCCGGCCTCGCCGGCCCCCCTCGGGACCGCCGCGCCCACACCCCTCGCGCCGGTGTTCGGGTCGCCGGCGTCGCCGTCCGCCTCCGCGCCCGCGCTCCCCTCCCCCGCGGGCACTCCGGGCACCGGGTCCCCGGTCACGCTGCCGCCGACCGGCAGCCCCTCGGCAAGCGCCCCGCCCCGCGCCCTGACCCTGACGGTGGCCCCGGCCGCCGTGGACGCCGGCCGACCGGCCCGCGTCACGACCACCTCGGCCCCGGGCGCCGCGGTGGAGCTGTGGGCCTACAGCCGGCCGGGCACCACCTACCGGCTGGTGCGCCGGGGCACCGCCGACCGGGCGGGACGTGCCGTCTTCCAGGTGGGGCCGGGCGGCAACACCCGGCTGTTCGCCCGCGCGGTCAGCGGCAGCAGGTCGGTCGACAGCCCGTCGGTGGTGCTGCAGGTCCGCACCGCCGTGAGCCTGCGGGTCTCCTCCGCCGGTCCGCGCGCGCTGCGCTTCACCGGCAGCACGCTTCCCCGCCGCCCGGGGCAGCTGGTGACGGTCTACCGGCTGGCCGACGGCGCCCGCGTGCGCACGGCCGTCGCGCGGGTCACCGGGAACGGCACCTGGTCGGTTCTGCGGGCGTTCGGCACGGGCGGTGGCCTGCGGTTCGTCGCCGGAACCAGCACGGACCTGACCAACGGCGGCGGCACCAGCCGCCCGGTCACGGCGGTCCTGCGGTAGCGGCGGCCGGCGGGCTCGGGGCCCGCCGGCTCCGCGCCGCCGCGCCGAGCACGACCAGGGCCGCCGCGCCGTACGCCAGCCGTCCGGCCGTGGTCGCCGGGCCGTCCAGGATCGTCGCGAACAGCAGCGGGTACGCCGCGGCCGCGACCGCGAGGGCCCACCAGGCGCGGCACAGCACGGCCAGGGCGAGCAGCAGCAGGCTGTACCAGGGCTGCACCGGCGTGGCCAGCAGGAAGACGCCGGTCAGCAGCAGCGTGCCGGCCAGCGGCAGCGGGAGGTCGCGGCGCAGCAGCCAGGCGATCCAGGCGAGCAGGAGCAGCGCGACGACGACGGTGGCCGGGGTGCCGCTCAGCCCGGTCAGGCCGACGAGCAGGTAGCGCTCGCCCTCGCCGTAGCGCTCCTCCTGCAGGTAACCGGGCAGGTAGCCGAGCACGTCGACGCCGACCGCGAGCACGTGCGGCAGGTAGGCCAGCGCGCAGGTCGCGGTGAACGCGGCGAGCAGCCGGAGCCGGCCGGCCGGGCGCCGCAGCAGCAGTGGCAGCAGCAGCCCCGGATAGATCTTGGTGAGGGCGGCCAGGGCGAGCACGGCGCCGGCCGCGCCGGGTCTGCGCCGGTGCAGCGCCACGGCGCCCAGCGCGAGCAGCACCGCCAGCGTGTCGACGTGCGCGTTCTGCACGGACTCCAGCGCGGGCAGCGGCGCCAGGGCGTACAGCGCGATCCACCGCGGGTCGCTGCCCTGCGCGCGCAGCAGGGCGAGCAGCACGGCCAGCACGGCCAGGTCCAGCCCGAGCCCGGCCAGCTCGTATCCGAGGTCCTGCAGCGCCAGCGGCAGGACCCGGTGCTCCAGCCAGAACCACGCCTCGGCCACCGGCGGGTAGATGGTCCGCACGCTCTCGCGGTTGATGCGCGACTCGCGCTCCTCGCGCTCGGCCCAGGCCGGCGGGAACAGCCAGTCCACGCGCAGGTGGCGCAGCTCGTCGGCGTCCGGCGGGTAGCGGTACGGCGAGGTGCCCGCGTCCTGCACGATGCCGTCCCAGGCGTAGCGGTAGAGGTCGTCCGACAGCGGCGCCTTCTCCGACAGGGCCGCGATCCGGATGGCCACCGCCAGGCCCAGGACCACCAGCACGGCGGTGCGCCGGGGCAGCGCGCGCACGCACACCAGCGCGCAGCAGGCGGCCAGCCACCAGCCGCCGATCTCGGCGAGCAGCACGGAGCGGCGCTCCAGGATGCCGCCCGGCAGCGCCGTGCGGCGGGCCAGCCAGACCTCCACCGCGCCGGACAGCAGCAGGCCCGCGAGGGCGGCCGCCTGGCCACGGGTCAGGGTGCTGGGCACCTGCGGAGCCTAGGGGTGACGACGGTCACCCCCCGTTCTCGCCGCCCAGGTGAACCGCTGGCGCCCGGGCCGCGAAGGACCACTCGAGAGCAACCGGCCGCGCACCCTGCGCGCCCCTTCGAGAGGACACCCTGACCATGCGTTCCACGAAGCGAATGACGTTCACGACCGCTGCCGTCGCCGGCGCCCTGGCCCTGTCGCTGTCGGCCTGCGGCGGCAACGACGAGACGTCCGGCTCCGACGCCGGCGCCGACGCCGCCCCCAGCCCGGCCGCCGTCATCGCCACCCTGTCGGGCGAGAGCACCGAGGTCACCCTGAACGCCGACTTCGTCGCGGGCCTCACCAGCCTCAAGGTCGCCCCGGGCACCGTCGGCACCGCCACGCTCGACGCCGCCACCGGCACCCTGAGCTTCCCGATCACCGGGGGCAACGCCACCTACTACACGCCCGGCACCGTGGACCCCTACGTGCAGGGCATCATCAACCACGATGGCTCCGGCCTGTCCCTGACCGCCGGCGGCACCAAGGTCGAGCTCACCAACTTCGACGTGGACCCGGGCAAGTCGATGCTGTTCGGCGACGTCTCCGCCAACGGCACCGAGGTCGTCCAGAACGCCCCGCTGTTCTTCCTCGACGGCACCACGCTGGAGCCGCTGAAGACGGAGAACGGCAAGCCGGTCCTGGAGGGAACCCAGGTCAAGCTGACCAAGGCCGCCGCGGACCTGCTGAACCAGACCTACAAGATCGACGCCCTCAAGGAGAACACCCTGGTCGGCGTCGCGAAGATCACCCTCGCGGGCAGCTAGTCCCCGCAGGACCACCTGCTCGGGGAGCGGACAGCAGGCGGGTCCGCTCCCCGAGGCGCTTCCCCCACCGCTTTGGGCAGGAGAGGACCATGACCCGTCCCCTCGAGGTGCAGCTCCTCGTGATCGCCAAGGAGCCGCGCCCGGGCAGGGCCAAGACGCGCCTGTCCCCGGCGCTTGGGCCCGAGCAGGCCGCTGCCGTGGCGCTGGCCGCCCTCACCGACACCCTCACGGCCGTCCACCGCACCCCGGCCCGCCGCCGGGTCCTGGTGCTGGACGGAACGCCCGGCGCCTGGGTGCCGGCCGGCTGGGACGTCCTGCCCCAGCGCGAGGGCGGGCTGGCCGACCGGCTGACCGGCGCGTTCGCCGACGCGGCCGCCGGCTGTGACCTGCCGATGCTGCTGATCGGCATGGACACCCCGCAGGTCACGCCCGCGCTGCTCACCGCGGCGGTCACCGACCTGCTGGCCACGGACGCCGTGCTCGGCCGCGCGCTCGACGGCGGCTGGTGGGCGCTCGGCCTGCATGCCCCGCACCCTCACGCGTTCGCCGGCGTCCCGATGTCCACCGGCACCACGGGCGCGGCCCAGGCCGCCCGGCTGGGCGAGCTGGGCCTGCGCACCACCGAGCTGCCCGTGCTGCGCGACATCGACCTGCCCGCGGACCTGCGCGCCGTGCTGGACGAGCTGCCGGCTGACAGCGCCCTGGCCCGCCTCATGGCGGTGGTCGCGTGAGCGGGGCCGCCGCACCGGCGCGCCCGGGCCGGGCCAGTGCCC
>JAOPWI010000125.1 GCA_025965755.1 Frankiales bacterium
CCGGGCTCCGGGCGGGGCTCCGGGCGGGGCGCCGGTGACCGCGCTGCTCGTCCTGCTCGGCGGGGCGGCCGGCGCCGTGGTGCGGTTCCTCGTGAGCCAGGCGCTGCCCGGCCGGGTCGGCACCTTCGCGGTCAACGTCGCCGGCAGCCTCGCCGTCGGGCTGCTCGCGGAGTCGGCGCCCGACCCGTACGCCCTGCTCGGCATCGGGTTCTGCGGCGCGGTGACGACGTTCTCGACGTACGCGCTCCAGACCCTGGAGGGCGGCGGCTGGCGCTACGTCCTGAGCAGCACGGCGGCCGGCCTGGGAGCCTGCGCGCTCGGCGGGTGGATCAGCTAGCCGCGAGCGCCGCCAGCGCGTCGCCGTCGACCCGGAACGTCGTCCAGTCGTCCTGCGGAACGGCGCCGAGCGAGCGGTAGAAGCCGATGGCGGGGGCGTTCCAGTCCAGGACCCACCACTCCAGGCGCGGGTAGCCGCGGGCGACGCAGACCTGGGCGAGCTCCTGCAGCAGCGCCTTGCCGAGCCCGGCGCCGCGGGCCGTCGGCCGGACGAACAGGTCCTCCAGCCACAGCCCTGGCCGGCCGGTCCAGGTCGAGAAGGTGACGTACCACAGGGCGAACCCGACGACCTGGCCGTCGACCAGGGCGACCGACGCCGACGCCGCGGGCGCCGGCCCGAACAGCGCGTCGGCCAGCAGCTCCTCGGTGGCCACGACGGCGTCGGGCTCGCGCTCGTACTCGGCCAGCTCGCGCACGAGCTGCAGCAGAACCGGCACGTCGGCCGGGACGGCGTCGCGGATCACCGGGGTGGGGTCCCGGGCCGGGCGGGCAGCAGGTCTGTCACGCAGCCATCCAAGCAGTCGGGCAGACTGCCGGCCCATGGAGGACCAGGAGCACGTCCCCGGTCGTCACCTCGGCGAGGTGCGCGCCCCCGACGGTGCCGTCTGCACGGTGTGCGGCGAAGGCATCGCGCCGGCCCACTGGGCGCGGCACGGCGAGAAGGGCTGGCGGCACGACGTCTGTCCCGTCGACATCGCGCAGGCGGACTGAGACGCGCGAGAGCCCGGCCCCTGCACGCAGGGACCGGGCTCGGGGCGCGGAGTGCCTAGGCGGCAGGCTTCTCGTACGTCTTGCCCTTGGTCTCCCAGAAGATCGCGGCGATCTCGTCGATGCCGTCGAGCAGCTTCTGGCCCTCGGCCGGGTCCATCTTCTGCTTGGCGCCGGTGCCGCTGGCCTGCTTGATCGTGTTGTTGATCAGCATGTGCAGCTGGGGGTACTTCTCGAAGTGCTCGGCCTTGAAGTAGTCGTGCCACAGCACGGCCAGGTGGTGCTTGCAGATGGTGGCGCGGTCATCGATGATCTTCAGCGCGCGCGCGCGGAACACCGGGTCCTCGTTGGCGAGGTACTTCTCCTGCATCGCCTTGACGGACTGGGCCTCGTAGCGGGCCTGCGCCGGGTCGTAGACGCCGCACGGCAGGTCGCAGTGCGCGGAGACGGTGGTCTGGGGGGTCAGGAAGCGGGGCAGCCGCATGGCGGAGATCCTCTCGTCGGGTGCGCCCCGACACTAGTGCCGTGCTCAGCTGTGGCGGCGTCCTGGTCGAGGGCCCATCCATGCTCCCGACGCTGCGGCCGGGCGACTGCCTGCTCGTGCGGTACGGCGCCCGCGTGCGGCCCGGCGACCTGGTCGTCGCCCGCCCGTGGACCCGCCCGGACCTGCTCGTGATCAAGCGGGCCGTCGCCCCGGTGGCCGGTGGCTGGGTGGTGGCCAGCGACAACCCGGCGACGCCCTGGAAGCACGGCGAGGTGGACGTGCTCGCCCGGGTCCTGTTGCGCTACTGGCGCAGCTGCGCGTCGTAGGCCTGGCAGGCGTCGAACGAGGGCAGCAGCCCCGCGGCGCGGGCCGCGGCGAGCGACGGCGCGGCGGCGTCCTTGTCCGAGAGCAGCGTCGGGACGCCGTCCGGCCAGGGCAACGCCAGCTCCGGGTCCAGCGGGTGGATCCCGTGCTCGTGGCCGGGGTTGTAGGGCTCGCTGCACAGATAGGTGACGCTCGCGTCGTCGGTCAGGGCGAGAAAGGCGTGCCCCACGCCCTCGGGCAGGTAGATGGCCCGGCGGTCCACCTCGTCGAGCCGGACGCTGTCGCTGACGCCGAAGGCCGGGGAGCCGTCACGCAGGTCGACGACCACGTCGAGCACGGCGCCGCGGGTGCAGTAGACGTACTTCGCCTGGCCGGGCGGCACGTCGGCGAAGTGCACGCCCCGGAGCGTGCCGCGACTGCTCACCGAGTGGTTGGCCTGCCGGAGCACCAGGTCGTGGCCGAGCGCCTCGCGCAGCGCGTCGGCCTTGAACCACTCGAGGAACACGCCGCGGGGGTCGGGCCACTGCTTGGGCGTGAACGCGAACGACCCCGGGACCTTCAGCTCCTCGACCAGCACGCGAGCACCCTAGGCGACGTGCCCGCGCTCAGGTCCGCGTGCGATGATCGAGCCACTCGGGTGATCCCCGTACGACGCACGCCTGCGACCGACCGGTCACGGGATCTGCGCTCGCACACCGTCCGCACCTCCCCCGAGGAGCACCATGACCACGCAGCTGGAGGGCCGCCTCATGACCGCCGCCCCGCACACCCAGGCCGACCGCGACAGGGACGTCGACCCCGTCTTCGCCCTCCACCGCGGTGGCAAGGTCGAGGTGATCTCCAGCGTCCCGCTGGAGACCCGCGAGGACCTCTCGATGGCCTACACGCCTGGCGTCGCCAAGGTGTGCACCGCCATCGCCGAGCAGCCGTCCCTCGTCTACGACTACACCTGGAAGTCCCACACGGTCGCCGTCGTCACCGACGGCACCGCCGTTCTGGGCCTCGGCGACATCGGCCCGGAGGCCGCGCTGCCGGTGATGGAGGGCAAGGCGCTGCTGTTCAAGCAGTTCGGCGGCCTGGACGCCGTCCCGATCTGCCTGAGCGTCACCGACCTCGACGAGCTGGTCGAGACCATCGTGCGGCTGGCCCCGGCCTTTGGCGGCATCAACCTCGAGGACATCAGCGCCCCGCGCTGCTTCGAGGTGGAGCGCCGTGTGCAGGAGCGGCTCGACATCCCGGTCTTCCACGACGACCAGCACGGCACCGCGATCGTCACCCTCGCGGCGCTGCGCAACGCGGCCAAGCTGACCGGTCGCGGCCTGTCCGACCTGCGGGTCGTCGTCAGCGGCGCCGGCGCGGCCGGCATCGCGGTGTCGAAGATGATTCTCGAGGCCGGCATCGGCGACCTCGCCATCGCCGACAGCAAGGGCATGGTCCACCTGGGCCGCGAGGACCTCAACGACGAGAAGCGCATGTTCGCCCAGATCAGCAACCGGGCGAAGCACTCGGGATCGTTCGTCGAGGCGCTGCGCGGCGCCGATGTGCTCGTCGGGCTGTCCAGCGGGACGATTCCGGGCGAGGCGGTCGCCACGATGGCCAAGAACTCGATCGTCTTCGCGATGGCCAACCCCGAGCCCGAGGTGCACCCCGACGTGGCGCACGCCAACGGTGCCTGTGTCGTGGCGACCGGGCGCAGCGACTTCCCGAACCAGATCAACAACGTGCTGGCGTTTCCGGGCGTCTTCAAGGGCGCGATGGACGTGCGCGCGACGCGCGTGACCGAGGGAATGAAGACGGCCGCGGCGTTCGCGCTGGCCGACGTGGTCGGCGACGACCTCGCTCCCGAGTGCGTCATCCCGTCCGTCTTCGACGAGCGGGTCGCGCCGGCCGTCGCCAAGGCGGTCGCCGCCGCTGCTCGCGCCGAGGGCGTCGCTCAGCTCTGACAGGGGGCCGGGCTAGGGTTCACCCGTGCTTGCCGCTGCCTGCGTTTCCCAGTCCGCTGACGACCCCCTGTCGGGCCTCCAGGTCGGGGAGCGCCCCGAGCCCGAGGTGCCCGCGGGCTGGGCCCGCGTGCACGTGAAGGCCGCCTCCCTGAACCACCACGACCTGTGGTCGCTCAAGGGCGTCGGCCTGGCGCCGGACAAGCTGCCGATGGTGCTGG
This sequence comes from Frankiales bacterium, assembly GCA_025965755.1. Lineage (GTDB taxonomy): Bacteria > Actinomycetota > Actinomycetes > Mycobacteriales > SCTD01 > RYN-170. The sequence goes on from JAOPWI010000125.1 coordinate 4,014, forward strand.
GCTGCGACGCGGCCGGCGTGACCGACGACGGCCGCGAGGTCGTCGTGCACGCGCTGGTCGGCGACCCGGCCTGGCGCGAGGACGAGACGCTCGACCCGAAGCGGACGATCCTGTCCGAGCTGCACCAGGGGGCGCTCGCCGAGCAGCTCGTCGTGCCGGAGCGCAACCTGCTGCCCAAGCCGCCGTCGCTGTCGTTCGAGCAGGCGGCCTGCCTGCCGACGGCCTGGCTGACGGCCTACCGGATGCTGTTCACGCAGAGCGGCCTCAAGCCCGGTGATCGGGTCCTCGTGCAGGGTGCCGGCGGCGGCGTCGCGACCGCGGCGATCGTGCTCGCCCGCGCGGCCGGCATGGTCGTGTTCACCACCAGCCGCGACGAGGCCAAGCGGGCCAAGGCGGTCCAGCTGGGCGCCCACGAGGCGTTCGAGACCGGCGCCCGGCTCCCCACCCGCGTCGACGCGGTCATCGAGACCGTCGGCAAGGCGACCTGGGCCCACAGCATGCGCAGCCTGCGCCCCGGCGGGACGCTCGTCGTCTCCGGCGCGACCAGCGGGCCCGACCCGTCCGCCGACCTGAACCGGCTGTTCTTCCTGCAGCTGCGCGTGGTCGGCTCGACGATGGGCACTCGCACCGAGCTCGAGCAGCTGCTGCGCTTCTGCGAGGCCACCGGCGTGCGCCCCCTGGTCGACGAGGTCTTCCCGCTGGCCGACGCCGCCCAGGCGTTCCAGCGGCTGGCCTCCGGGGATGTCTTCGGCAAGCTCGTCCTCACCCCCTAGCCGACCCCCCGGGAGCTTCCCTGTGGTGCTGCCGATCCACGACGTCAACCCCAGCCGGCGCACCCCGGTCGTCACCTACCTGCTGATCGCGATCAATCTGGTCGTGTTCGTGCTGAGCCCGATCGCGACGACGTCGCTGACCGGGGACGCGGCGGGCGCCAAGCAGTGCGAGGTGGCCGAGTTCCTCGACCGCTGGGCGGCCAAGCCCGTGGAGGTCATCGGCAACGACCGGCCCGAGGCGGCCGCCACCGGCGAGGTGGGCACCGATCCGCGCTCCGGGGAGCAGGGCTGCGTCACCCAGTCGCCGCCGCCGTACGACAAGTCGCCGGTGCTGTCGGTGCTCGTCGCGATGTTCCTGCACGGCGGCTGGCTGCACCTGCTCGGCAACATGCTCTTTCTCTACGTGTTCGGCGACAACGTCGAGGACCGGCTGGGGCGCGTCCGCTACCTGCTGTTCTACCTCGGAGCCGGCTTCGCCGCGACGTACGGCTTCTCGCTGCTCGACCCGACCTCGAGCACCCCGCTGGTCGGCGCGTCCGGGGCCATCGCGGGCGTGCTCGGCGCCTACCTGATGCTGTTCCCCCGGGCCCGGGTCTGGTCGTTGCTCACGTTCTTCTTCTTCCTGCCGGTGCGGCTGCCGGCCTGGCTCGTCCTGGGCGGCTGGTTCGCGCTGCAGTACGTGTACTTCCGCAGCGCCGGGGTCAACGACGCCTCCGGCGTGGCGTACGCCGCACACGTCATCGGCTTCGTCGTCGGCGCCCTGCTGGTGCTGCCGCTGCGGGGGACCGGGCACGACCGGCACATCGCCGACCCGCGCTGGGGCCCGTACGCCCGGCGCTGAGCGCTGCTACTCGTCGTCGTCGTCCAGCCGGGCCAGCCAGGTCGACAGGCGGTCGACGGCCACCTCGAACTCCGGGTTGAGGTCGACGAACTCCCGCATCCGCCCGGCCAGCCAGGCGAGGCTGACCTGCTCCTCGCCCCGCCGCTCGTCCAGCTCCTCGATGCCGCGGTCGGTGCTGTACACGCTGCTAGCGCTCCAGGGCCGCCGCGGTGAGCGCGGCCTGCTCGGCGGCGTGCACCTTGCTCGAGCCCGCTGCCGGCGAGGCGCTGGCGCGGCGCGAGACCCGGCGCAGCCGCAGGTTCTCGGGCAGGAACTCCGGCAGCGACAGCGCGATGTGCGACCAGGGGCCCATGTTGGCCGGCTCCTCCTGCACCCACACCACGTCCTGCAGCTGCGGATAGGCGGCGAGGGCGTCGGCGACCTCCTCGCCGGGCAGCGGATAGAGCTGCTCGACGCGGACCAGCGCCGTACGGGTGTCGCCGCTCTTGTCACGGGCGGCGGCGAGGTCGTAGTAGACCTTGCCGCTGCAGAGCACGACCCGGTCGACCTGCGACGGGTCGGGCTGGGACGGGTCGGCGAGCACCGGCTGCCAGCGGGCTGAGGTGAAGTCCGACGGCGCGCTGACGGCGGCCTTGAGGCGCAGCATCGACTTGGGCGTCGCCACGACCAGGGGGCGGTGCATGTCGGTGAGCGCCTGAGCGCGCAGCAGGTGGAAGTGCTGCGCCGGAGTCGACGGGTAGGCGACCGTCATGTTGTCCTCGGCGCACAGCTGCAGGAAGCGCTCGATGCGGGCCGAGGAGTGGTCCGGACCCTGACCCTCGTAGCCGTGCGGCAGGAGCAACACGACGCCGCTGCGCTGGCCCCACTTGGCCTCGCCAGAGCTGATGTACTCGTCGACGACGGTCATCGCGCCGTTGACGAAGTCGCCGAACTGCGCCTCCCAGAGCACCAGCGCCTCGGGGCGGACCACCGAGTAGCCGTACTCGAAGCCCAGGGCGGCGTACTCGCTGAGCAGCGAGTCGTAGACGTAGAACGTCGCGGCGTCCGGGCCGAGGTGCTTGAGCGGCGTGTGCTCCTCACCGGTCTTGCGGTCGATCAGGGTGGCGTGCCGCTGCACGAAGGTGCCCCGGCGGCTGTCCTGGCCGGCCAGGCGGACCGGGCGGCCCTGCAGCAGCAGCGAGCCGAAGGCCAGCAACTCGCCCATGCCCCAGTCGATGCCCCCCTCGGTGACCATCTTGAGCCGGCGCTCCATCAGCGGGGCCAGCTTCGGGTGCGGGCTGAAGCCCTCCGGCAGCTCGACGTGGGCTCGGCCGAGCTGGTCCAGGACCTCCTGGGAGACGGCCGTGTCGACCGCGCTCAGGGTGAGGATCTCGTCCATCGGCACCTCGCCCGCGGTGCCGCCGGAGGCGTCGCGGGTCTCGGCGAACACGCGCTCCAGCTGGGACTGGTAGTCCTTGAGGGCGTCCTCGGCCTCCTCGAGCGTGATGTCGCCGCGGCCGATCAGGTGCTCGGTGTAGGTCTTGCGCACCGAGCGCTTGTTGTCGATCACGTCGTACATCAGCGGCTGGGTCATCGAGGGGTCGTCGCCCTCGTTGTGACCGCGGCGGCGGTAGCAGACCAGGTCGATGACGACGTCCTTCTTGAACGCCTGGCGGAACTCGAAGGCGAGCCGCGAGACGCGGACGCAGGCCTCGGGGTCGTCGCCGTTGACGTGGAAGATCGGCGCCTGAATGGTGCGGGCGACGTCGGTCGAGTAGGTCGACGTGCGCGACTGCTCGGGGGCCGTGGTGAAGCCGACCTGGTTGTTGATGACGATGTGCACGGTGCCGCCGGTGCGGTAGCCGCGCAGCTGGCCCATCTGCAGGGTCTCGTAGACCACGCCCTGGCCGGCGAAGGCCGCGTCGCCGTGCAGCAGCACGGGCAGCACGCTGAACCCGGCCTCGCCCTTGTCGATGAGGTCCTGCTTGGCCCGCACGATGCCCTCGAGCACCGGGTCGACCGTCTCGAGGTGCGACGGGTTGGACGTCAGCGAGACGCGCGTCGTCGCGCCGCTGATGGAGGTGAACGTTCCCTCGGCGCCCAGGTGGTACTTCACGTCGCCCGAGCCCTGCACGGTCTTCGGGTCGACGTTGCCCTCGAACTCCCGGAAGATCTGCGCGTAGCTCTTGCCGACGATGTTGGCCAGCACGTTCAGCCGGCCGCGGTGGGCCATGCCGATGACGACCTCGTCCAGCGCCTGCTCGGCCGCACCGGTCAGGACCGCGTCGAGCATCGGAATGACCGACTCGCCGCCCTCGAGGGAGAAGCGCTTCTGCCCGACGTACTTGGTCTGCAGGAAGTTCTCGAACGCCTCGGCCGCGTTGAGCCGCTTGAGGACGTGCAGCTGCAGGTCGCGGTCGGGCGTGCCGCGCGGGACCTCCAGGCGCTGCTGCAGCCAGGTGCGCTGCTCGGGGTCCTGGATGTGCATGTACTCGACGCCGACGTTGCGGCAGTAGGTGTCGCGCAGGACGCCGAGCACCTCGCGCAGCTTCATGACGCGGCGGCCGGCGAAGCCCGCGACCGGGAACTCGCGGTCCAGGTCCCACAGCGTGAGGCCGTGGTTGACCACGTCGAGGTCGGGGTGGGTGTGCATCGACCACTGCAGCGGGTCCACGTCGGCCATGAGGTGGCCGCGCACCCGGTAGGCGTGGATGAGCTCGTTGACCCGCGCGCTCTTGTCGAGGTCGCCCTCGTGCGCAGCGCTGATGTCGGGGACCCAGCGCACCGGCTCGTACGGGATGCGCAGCGACGCGAACACGTCGTCGTAGAAGCCGTCCTCGCCGAGCAGCAGCTGGTGCATGCGCCGCAGGAACTCGCCCGACTGCGCGCCCTGGATGACGCGGTGGTCGTAGGTCGAGGTCAGCGTGATCGTCTTGCTGATCGCCATGTCGGCGAGGGTCTTCTCCGACGCGCCGGAGAACTCCGCGGGGTACTCCATCGCGCCGACGCCGATGATCGCGCCCTGGCCCTGCATGAGGCGGGGCACGGAGTGCACGGTGCCGATGCCGCCCGGATTGGTCAGGCTGATCGTCGTGCCCTGGAAGTCCTCGGTCGTCAGCTTGCCCGTGCGGGCACGGCGCACGATGTCCTCGTACGCGCGCAGGAACGCCGCGAAGTCCATCTGGTCCGCGCCGCGGATCGCCGCGACGACGAGCGAGCGGCTGCCGTTGGCGTTCTGCAGGTCGATCGCGAGGCCCAGCCCGACGTGCTCGGGCGTGACGACGACCGGCTTGCCGTCGATCTCGGCGTAGGACAGGTTCATCACCGGCACGTCGACGGCGGCGCGGACGAGCGCGTAGCCGATCAGGTGGGTGAAGGAGACCTTGCCGCCGCGGGTGCGGGTCAGGTGGTTGTTGATGACGACGCGGTTGTCGGCGAGCAGCTTGGCCGGGAAGGTGCGCACGCTGGTCGCGGTGGGCACCTCGAGCGAGGCCGACATGTTGGCGACGACGCGGGCCGCGGCGCCCTTGAGCGGGGTGCTGCTGGCACCGGCGGCCGGCGGGCTGACGGCGGGGGCCTTTGCGGCCGGCGCGGCAGCGGGCCGGGCAGCGG
>JAOPWI010000126.1 GCA_025965755.1 Frankiales bacterium
CAGGCCGCGAGAGCAGGTGGCGGCCGAGCTGGACGTCGCCGCCGCCCGCCTGAGCCGGACCGGCCCGACGCCCGTGGTCCGCGTCGGCCGCCGGCTGCACCTCGCGACGAGGCTGCGCTTCCACTAGCCGTCGGGGCGCGCCATGTCCGGCCAGGGACCACCGCCACCTCGGCCGCTCCGGTCTGCGCGTCCTGCTGCTGGTGCTCGACGTGCTGTTCTCCACCACCCGGGCCGTCCAGGTGGCCGTCGCCCTCGCGGTGCTCACCGGGCTGCTGTGGTTCCTCCCGCCGGCCGCCCGCACCGTGCGGCGCCAGCGCGAGGGCGGCGACTGCCGGCCACCGCGCACCTCCGGCAGCCGCACCGCGAGGCGGCGCAGCGGCGCCTGACTACCCGGTCGGGCGTCAGGACGGCCACCCGGGCGGGCCGATCGCCGGGACATGGACCTCGCCCGCCGCACCCCTTCGCGCACCGCTGCGGCGGCCGGGCTCGCCCTGCTCGCCGTCCTGGGCACCGGCGCCGGGGCGGTGGCCGGCGAGAGCGACCTGCCGACGCTGCCCGGCGTGCTGTCGTCGGACCTGTCCTGGGCCGAGGAGAGCGCGCTCGACGACGTGACCGGCGCCGGGCCGGTGACCGTCGGCGCCCTGGTCGCGGAGGGCTCGACCGCGCGGGTCGTCACCTTTCTGGCCGGCGACCAGTCCGACGCCGCGCGGGCGATCGCCCTGCTGGCCGACCAGCCGTCGGTGCTGGCCGCCGACGTCGACCAGCAGGTGTCGGCCGATCTCACGGACCACACGGGCGCGCAGTGGGGCAACCGCGCCGTGCGGTCGGTGCTCGCCCGCAGCGACCTGAGCACCGCCGAGCTGGCCGGCGTGACGGTGGCCGTGCTGGACACCGGTGTCGACATCACCCACCCGGACCTGGCTGCCGCCGCGGTTGCCGGCCACAACGTGGTGGACCCGGCGCAGGCGCCGGGCGACGTGCACGGGCACGGGACGCACGTGGCCGGAACGATCGCCGCGGCGGCCGGCAACGGCGGCATCGAGGGCATCGCGCCCGGCGTGCGCCTCATGCCGGTGAAGGTCCTCGACGACGCGGGGAGCGGCTGGAGCAGCCTGACCGCCACCGGCATCATCTGGGCCGCCGATCACGGCGCCGACGTCATCAACATGTCCCTCGGCGGGACGGGTGAGGACAACGTTCAGAAGGCCGCCGTCCAGTACGCCCGCGGCAAGGGGGTCGTCGTCATCGCGTCGGCGGGCAACGCCGGCCAGACCGGCAGCCCGCCGAGCTATCCGGCGGCCTACCCCGGCGTCATCGGCGTCGGGTCCACGACCAGCACCGGGGCTCGCTCGGCGTTCTCCTCCTTCGGCGCCTGGGTCGACATCGCGGCTCCCGGCTCGCTGATCCTGTCGACCCGGCCGGGAGGCGCCTTCGTGCAGATGTCGGGCACGTCCATGGCCGCCCCGCACATCGCCGGTGTCGCCGCCCTGGTGCGCGCCGCCGCCCCCGGGCTGACCCCCGACCGGGTCGAGGCCGCCATGACGGGCACCGCCACCGACGCCGGCACGCCGGGGCGCGACGACGAGTTCGGTGCGGGCATCGCCGACGCGCCGCGGGCCGTCGCCGCGGGGCGCCAGAGCGCCGGGCTTCCGCCGGGCGCCGGCACGCCCGGCCCGTCCGACCCGGGAACCCCCGCTCCCGCGGCCGGACCGACCCTGCTGGCCATGACGACGACCCCCTCGGCCGTCATCGGCAAGCCGACCGCCATCGTCGGCGTCGTCGCCAGCGCCTCGTCCACCGTGATGAAGGGCATCAGCGCCACCCTGGAGGCCACCGACAGCTCCGGCACGTGGATCGCCCTCAGGACGGCCAAGACCGGGGGCAACGGGCTGGTCAGCTTTCCCGCGCTCAAGCCGGTCGCCGCGGCCTTCGCCGTGCGCGTCGTCGTCGCGCCGCAGCCGGGCATTCCCGAGCGCCTCGTCAACACGCTCACCCTGCCGGTCGTCGCCCCCGTGGCGGTCCGGCTGGGGCGCCTGACCTCCGGCACCGGGCTGGCCACCGTCACCTCGCCGTTCCCGACGGGGGCCGGCTTCGTGCTCCAGCACCGGCCGGTCACCAGCAAGGGCGTGCCGGTCGGCGACGGAGCCTGGACCAGCGGCCCGGGGTCACCGACCGTCGTGAACGCCGCCAAGGGCCTGGTCTCGGTTCCCGTCACGCTGCGCGCCGGCGTCTTCGAGGTCCGGGCGGTCCGCGAGGCCGGGCCGGTCGTCGGTTCGGCGATCAGCCCGTCGATCCGGGTCACGGTGCGCTGAGCGGCCCCGACAGCACGAGCTGGGCGACCCCGGACGTGCCCGCGGTGCCCTCGGGCAGCGTCACGGTGAGCGTGCCGTCCGACAGCGCGGCGAGCTCCTCGGTGGTCAGGGCGATGGCGATCTGGGCGCCGGCAGGGGTGTCCTGGAAGCGGATGTCCATGGCTCAGTCCTACCCGACGGCTACCCGAGCAGCCGGTGCTCCTGCCGGACCGTGTGCTCCGCCCGGCGCCCCAGGACGCTTTGCACGAGCACCAGCCGGTCGACGGTCCAGGACGGGCCGGCGTAGGAGGCGAGCGCCGCCGGGTCGAGCCGGCCGCGCGCGACCGTGAGGTGCGGGCGGTACGGACGGTCGTCGCCGAGCCCGCAGGCCGCCGCCAC
>JAOPWI010000133.1 GCA_025965755.1 Frankiales bacterium
AGCCGGGCGCTCGGCGGCGCGGCCGGGGCGCTCGAGCCGCTGTTTCGCCGGGGCGAGGACCCGAGCACCCGCAGGGTCTAGCCCCGCTGGCGAGCCGGCTCCTGCCGGAGCGCACCGACCGCCTGGCGGCTCATGCCGTCGCGTGCTGCCGGCCCTGCCCCGGCGAGACGCCGGCGGCACACCCGCTGCGCCGGCGCCGCAGGCACGCCCTCCCTCGGGTAGAGCCGGTGTGGCGCACCTCACGATGCCGTGCTAGCAGAAGCGCTTGCAGTTGCTAGCACCTGGGCTTAACGTCGGGAGCAGCAAGGACGAGCGCACAGGGAGGTGGCACCGTGGCCGGCATCGACGAGATCCGACACCTCGGCGAGTACATCCGTGAGCAGCGCTCGAGCAGCCAGATCAGCCTCCGGCAGCTGGCCAAGCTGGCCGGCGTGAGCAACCCCTACCTCAGCCAGATCGAGCGGGGGCTGCGCAAGCCCAGCGCCGAGATCCTGCAGCAGATCGCCAAGGGCCTGCGCATCAGCGCCGAGGCGCTCTACGTGCAGGCCGGCATCCTCGAGCAGCGGGAGTGCAGCGGCGCCGTCACCGAGGCCCTGCTCGGTGACGAGGCGTTGAACGAGCGGCAGAAGCAGGTGCTGCTCGAGATCTACGAGAGCTTCCGCAAGGAGAACGCCGCCCTGCAGCTGAGCGAGGCCGCCGCCGCGACCCTCGCCGCAGCGGAGCCGGGAGCGGCCGTGCGTCCGGAGCCCACGCCGACGCCGAAGCCGCGCAGCACCTCTCGGCGCACGACCAGCAACAAGGCCGTCCCGGCCACCCAGACGATCGACACCCCCATCGCCTCAGGAGGCACCCCATGAGCGTCACCACCGACACCAACGTCACCAAGACCGGCGACACCGCCACCGTCTCGGGCCGGTTCACCTTCAAGAACCTGCCGACCGTCTCGCTCGACCAGGTCAAGAAGCCCGTGTTCGCCTACGCCGGCGTCGCGGACCTCGCGATCGCCCAGGCCAAGGAGCTGCCGGCCGAGCTGACCGCGTACAGCCAGAAGGTCCAGGCCCGCCTGGCCGAGGTTCCGAACGCGGTCAAGACCCTTCCGGCCCAGGTCAAGGACCTGCGCGGCGAGGTCGAGACGCGCGTCGCCAAGGCCAGCGAGCAGGCCACCGAGCTCTACGCCGCCCTGGCGATCCGCGGCGAGCGCCTCGTGACCCAGATCCGTCGCCAGCCGGCCACCGAGGCCGCCATCGCCGAGGGCAAGGAGGCCGTCAAGAAGGCCGAGGCCTCCGCGACCGCCGCGCGCAAGTCCGTCAAGGCCGGCGAGAAGGCCGTCGAGGACGCCGCCAAGAAGATCGGCTAGGCCCCACCCCGCAGCTGCGCGACCCCCGGTGCCCTCGCGGCTCGGGGGTCGCGTGCGTCTGCTGCCAGACTGGTCGCATGACCGCTACCGACCTGCTGTTCACCGTGCTCCGGCTGGGCCTGATCGGCCTGGTCGTCTTCGCGCTGGTGGACGCCGTGCGCGCGCCCGCCGAGGCCTTCCTGGCCGCCGGCAAGCAGAGCAAGCCGATCTGGCTGGGCATCCTCGGTGTCTGCGCGCTGCTGACCATCGTGCTGGGCGTCAGCGTGATCGGCATCCTCGGTGCGGTGGTCGCCGTCGCGGCGATCGTCTACCTGGTCGACGTCCGGCCGGCCGTGCGCGGCCTGCGCCCCGGCGGGCCGTGGGGCTGACCGGCCCGCTCGTCACGGGCTCCGGGGAGCCCGTCACCGTCGTCGCCCACGGCCTCGGTGCCAGCCCGGCCGAGACCCGGCCGATGGTCGGCGCCGTGCCGGGCACCCGGGTCTTCCCGTCTGCCCGCGGGCACGGCGGCGTGCCGCTGGGCCCGGAGCCGTACGGCTACGGCGTTCTGGGCGCGGACCTGCTCGCGGTCGCGGACAGCTGCGGCGCCACCCAGGCGGTGGGGATCTCGCTGGGCGCGGGGGCGCTGCTGTCGCTGCTGGCCCGCCGTCCGGACCGGTTCGCCCGGGTCGTGCTGATCCTGCCGGCCGCGCTCGACCGGCCGCGGACCGGCGAGGCGCTCGGGCGGCTCGCCGCGCTGGCCACGGCCCTGGAGGCGGGCGCCGCCGACGACGTCCTGGCGTGCGTGCGCCACGACGTGCCGGAGGACCTGCGCTCGGTGCCCGGCGTGCCGCAGTACCTCGCCGCGCGGGCAGCGTTCCTGCTCGCCTCGCCCGGCGTCGCCGTCGCCGTCCGTGCCCTGCCCTCGGCGGTGCCGGTGGCCGACCGGTCGCAGCTCGCCGCGGTGACGGCCAGCACCCTGGTCGTCGGGCAGGAGGGCGACCCGCTGCACCCGGCGCAGGTGGCCCGGGAGCTCGCCGCCGTGCTGCCGCGCGCCGAGCTGGTCGTGTTCGACCGGCCGGGAGCGGCCCTCCGGGAAGGGCGCCGGCTGCGGGCGCTGGTCGGGGCCTGGCTGGGCGGGGCGCCGGCCGCCGGCTGACCGGGCCCGCGACGGGGGGTCAGCCGCTGTGGGGACTGTGCAGCAGCTCCGGCGCCAGGTCGCCGGCCGGCTCCTGACCGGCGTGCACGAACACCAGCGCGAGTCCCGGGTTGCCGGCCAGCTCCTGGGTCTCGCCGTTGGCCTCGTACACGTCCAGCAGGCCTGGCGCCGGGCTGGCTGTGAGGATGCGGCGCACCCCCTCGGCGACCCTCGAGGACTCCCGGTCGCGGCTCCCGCCGCGCAGCACCACCAGCTCGTCAGACATGCCTGACCCCTACCCGGTGACGCGCCCGGCCACCCGCGCCGGCCCGACCCGTGGGGAGATGTCCCGATACGGGTGTCACCCCGAGGATGCAGGTTGCTTCCTGTCCCGTGTCCCGCCTCCGCCCGGGTCGTTTTCCCGGGTGTCGCACTCGCGCACCGTCCCGAAGGGCTTCCCGACCATGACCCACATCGCGTCCGTCAGCACCCAGCTGGAGCTGCGGCTCGTCGTCCCCGGCGGCCCGAGCCTGCCGGTCATCGCGGGCCTGCGCTACCAGGCGGACGACCCGTGGGCGGTGCGCGTGGCGTTCCACACCGGCGGTGAGGGCGACGACGTCGTCGAGTGGATGTTCGCCCGCCAGCTGCTGACCGACGGCGTCGCGGTCACGGTCGGCGAGGGCGACGTGCGGGTCTGGCCCTCGCTGGTGGACGGCGAGCGGGTCGTCAACCTGGCGATGGCCTCGCCGTCGGGCTCGGCGCTGTTCGAGATCGACCGGGACGCGCTGGTGGAGTTCCTGCAGCAGACCTACCTCGCCGTGCCGACCGGCACCGAGGAGCAGGTCGTCGACCTCGACGCCGAGCTGTTCCTGCTCCTCGAGGAGCGCTAGCCCGCCGGCGACGTCAGGTCAGCGTCGCCCAGGGCACCGACAGCTCGCCCTCTCGCGCCCGGCGGGGGTCGGCGCCCGGCCAGTCCAGGCTCTCGCAGGCCTGGGTCCAGCGGGCCCGCGGTCCGTACGCGGCGTACGGCGCGGCCCGGTCCCACGCCGCGTCCAGCTCGGCGAGCAGCGCGTGCACGGGCTGGCCCGGCACGTTGTGGTGGATCAGCGCCTTGGGCAGCCGCTCGGCCAGCTCGGACGGCCGCTCGAGCGTCGGCAGGTGAGCGGCCAGCACCAGCGTGCGCGGCCCGTCGGCGCCCAGGGCGATCCAGGCGGCCCGGCGACCGAGCTCGTCGCAGGTGCCCTCGATGAGCAGCCCGCCCTCGGCCAGGCCGGCCTGCATGGTCTGCCACGCCTGCGCGGCGGCGTCCTGCTCGTACTGCCGCAGCACGTTCAGCGCCCGCACCACGAGCGGCCGCAGGCCGGCCAGCTCGAACCCGCCCCTGCGGAAGGACAGCCCGTCGGTCTCGGCGTGCTTGGCGGCCTGCACCCGCTCCGGGTCGATCTCCAGCCCGACCACCTCGGCGTCCGGGCGCACCGCCCGCAGCCGGGCGTGCAGCTCGACCGCCGTGACCGGGCTGGCGCCGTAGCCCAGGTCGACGACCAGCGGAGGCTGCGCCGCGGCGCGCAGCCGGTCGCCAGCGGTGGCCAGCAGCCAGCGGTCGACCCGGCGCAGGCGGTTG
>JAOPWI010000143.1 GCA_025965755.1 Frankiales bacterium
CGCGCGGCACGCTCGGCGCGTTCCAGAACCGCATGGAGCACACCATCGCCAACCTCGGCGTGGCCGTCGAGAACCTGTCCGCGTCGGAGTCCCGCATCCGGGACACCGACATGGCCATGGAGATGACGTCCTTCAGCAAGAGCCAGATCCTGTCGCAGGCCGGCACGGCCATGCTCGCCCAGGCCAACCAGAGCAGCCAGGGCGTCCTGTCCCTGCTGCGCGGGTAGCAGGCGAGGCCGCCACCGGCGGCCGCACCACCTTGCCCGCCGGCGGCTCGCACCCCGCCGCCGGCGGGCACCACCACTCCAGCAGGACGGCCTTCAGGAAGGCACGCGCGTGGCAGGGATCAGCGCAAGCGGCTCGAGCATCGACGTGGCCGGGCTCGTGTCGCAGCTCGTGGCGGCCGACCGCGCGCCGGCCTCGCGCTGGAACACCCAGCGGCTCGCCGCGCTGTCCCGGCAGACCACCTGGGGCGACCTGTCGGCGAAGCTGAACGCCGTGCGCACCGCCGCGGAGGCGCTCGACACCGGGCGCAAGGCCTCCCCGTCGGCCGCGACCAGCAGCGACCCCAAGGTCCTGTCCGCGACCGGCCTGGCCGGAGCCGCCCCCTCCAGCACGACCATCAGGGTCGACGCCCTCGCCACCAGCCAGCAGCGCACCAGCGGCGGCCTGACCGGCCCCGCGGCGCTCGTCGGCGCCGGTACGGCCGTGCTCACCTCCGGCCTGGCCGCGACCGGCATGACCCGGTTGCTGGTCGACGCCGGCCTGCCCGCCGGGCGGCACACCGTGCTGGTCCGCCCGCCGCAGGCCGCCCAGCTCGAGGGCACCGCGCCGCCCGAGCTGGACCTGACCACCGGTTCCACCGACCTCACGGTCACCGGCACCGACGGCGTCCCGCGCACCGTCACCCTGCCCGCGCAGCAGTACGCCAGCGCGTCCGCGCTCGCGTCCGCCCTCGAGACGGCGCTTCAGCCGCCGGGCGGCGGCGCCGGCCCGTCGGTCTCCGTGCGCAACGGCGCCCTGGTCGTGTCCAGCCCGGACACCGGCCCCAACGCCCTGCTCTCGATCGACGACAGCGGCGTGGCGTCCCGCCTCGGGCTGGCCGCCGCGTGGAGCTACGGCACCGACGTCACCGCATCGCTGGACGGTGGCGACCCGGTCGAGCTCGTCGCCGGCGAGGACACCCGACTGACCAACGCGGCCGGCGAGGGCGCCACGCTGAGCGCCGGCCCGGGCCCCTTGTCGGCGGGAACGATCGTCGCCAACGTCGTGCGCACCACGGAGACCTCGACGCTGCAGGACCTCACGACCGCTCTCAACGCCACCGGCAGCCCGGTGAGCGCCGCCCTGGTCAACAGCGGGGACGGCACGGCGTCGCCCTGGCGGCTGATCCTCACGGCGACCGAGCCGGGGAGCAGGGGGGCCGTCGCCCTCGACGCGGCAGACTCCCCCTTCCTGACCGGGCTGAACCTGGACGCGCCCGCCTCACTGGTGGCCGCCAGGGACGCCACGCTGACCATCGGCACGACCACCATCACGCGCAGCTCCAACACCATCACGGACCTGCTGCCGGACGTGACCCTCAACCTGCTCACCCTCGGCGAGAGCACCGTCGCGGTGAGCCGGGACGGCGCCGGCACCGCCGCCAGGGCCACGACGCTGGTCGACGGGCTCAACGCCTTTCTCACCGCCGTGGCCAGCGCGACCCGGCCCGGCAGCAACGGTGCCGCCGGGGGGGTCCTGGCTGGCTCGGGCAGCGCCCGCGGCCTGGCGCAGCAGGTCTTTCGCCTCGGCGCGTCCGTGCCGGGCAGCAGCGACGTCCCGTCGCTGTCGTCGCTGGGCATCGAGGTGACGCGCGAGGGCCGCTACCGCCTGGACGAGGCCGCCTTCACCAAGGCGCTGCAGCGTGACCCGGACGGCGTCGCCGGCGTTCTGTCGTCGTTCTCCGCCAGCCTGGTCGCGTACGCCACCTCCGCCACCGGCGCCGACGGCCCGATCAAGAGCGCCGGCCAGATGGCGAGCGACCAGGCGGCGGACCGGCAGAAGCAGATGGACGCGCTCGACCTGCGCCTGGAGACGGTGCGGCGCCGCTACACCGCGCAGTACGCCAAGCTCGACGCCGCCCTGAGCGTCCTGAACAGCCAGAGCGCCCGGCTGTCCTCGCAGCTGGGCAGCCTCGGCACCGGCTTCTAGAAGGCGCTCAGCACCGGCGCCCCGGCGTCGATAGGCACCCCAGCACCCCGGTGAGCCACGGACGGCCCACCTGACCCGGAAGGACTCCACCTGTGACCAACCCCGCCGCCGACCGCTACCTGACCGACCGCGTCATGACCGCCAGCCCGGCCGAGCTGACCGCGATGCTGTTCGACGCGTGCGTCGGCGCCATGAAGTCGTCGATCCGCCTGCACGAGGCCGGCGAGCACCTCGCCGCGGTTCCCCGCCTGCTCAAGGCGCAGGAGATCGTGCTCGAGCTCCGCTGCACGCTGAACCCGGCCGCCGGCGACCTGGCCACCCGCCTGGACGCGCTGTACACCTACGCCTACGGCCGCCTGGTCGAGGGCAATCTGCGCCGCAACACCGGTGCCGTGCGCGAGGCGCTCGACGTCGTCGAGCCGCTGCAGCTGGCCTGGCGCCAGTCCTGCCTGCAGCTCGCCGCCTGACCTACCGTGCGGGAATGGCGATGCCCTGGCCCGCGTACCTCGACGCCCTCGAGGAGTGGACCCGCCGCGCCGACGCCGCCGTGCGCGGCGGTGAGGACCTGCTGGAGCCGCTGGCGGCGGATCCGGCCGGCACCGTTCCCGCCGAGCTGGCCCTGCGTGCGCGTGCGCTGCTGGCCCGCATGCACCAGCTCCAGTCGCTCGCGGAGCGCCGCCGGCGCGAGCTGGACCGCGCCCGCTCGTACGAACAGGACTAGGTCCACACCACCCGTTCGGGCCATCTGAGCGAACCACCCTTTCGGGTGCGACAGGTCCGGGCTGAGCCGCCGAAGAACCAGGCACACGGACGTAGGACCCGCACCACCTCAGGGAAGAGCACCGCACTCACCGGCAGGAAGCCGGCGGAGGCGAGGGCCCTTCCCTTTCTGCATTCCAGGAGCTGCACGTGCCGATGTTCACCGACAGCGTCTCGACCGCGCTGGAGCGCGCGATGGACGGCGTGGCCCTGCGCCAGCGGGTCATCTCGCAGAACATCTCCAACGCGATGACGCCGGGCTACCAGGCACAGAAGGTGGACTTCGAGTCCGCGCTGACCGACGCCCTCCGCAACGGCGGCGACCTCGAGCACTTCACCCCGCAGGCCACCGCGACCGGTGACGCGTCCCGCACCGACGGCAACAACGTCCAGATGGACACCGAGTCCTCGGCCCTGATGCAGTCCGGCCTGCAGTTCGACGCGCTGGTGCAGGCGGCCAACTACAAGCACAACGTCATGCGCACCGCGGTCCGGGGCTAGTCGTGCGCATGTTCGGCGCCCTGGACGCCGCCAGCAGCGGCGTGAGCCTCGGTCGCACCTGGATCGACGCCACGTCCGACAACGTCGCGAACGTGAACACCGTGCGGCCGGCCGGCGAGGAGCCCTTCCGGGCCCGCCTCGTGGTCGCTCAGAGCCGGACCGGGACGGGCGGCGTCGATGTCGCCGCGATCCGCGGCAAGCCGGGCGAGCCACAGGTCACCTTCGACCCGGACAACCCCCTCGCCGACGAGGAGGGCTACGTGACCCAGCCGCACGTCGACCTGACGGAGGAGATGACGAACATGATGATGGCCAGCCGCCTCTACCAGGCCAACATCTCCGTGATGCAGCAGGCCCGTGAGACCTACTCCGCGGCCCTGCGGATCGGCACCGGCTCGTGAGCATCTCCCCCCTCGGCGCGGCGGGCGCTACGGCGTTCGTTCCGCCGACCATCAGCTCGACCGGTGCCGGTGGCGCCGGCGCGACCGGGGCCTCGGCGTTCGCGCAGAAGCTCGACGCGGTCACGTCGCTCACCGACAGGGCCGACGCGATGGCGACCGGCGTGGCCACCGGCAACCTGACCGACGTGCACCAGTTCAGCACCGCCGCCGCCAAGGCCCAGCTCGGCGTCGAGCTCACCGTCTCGCTCCGCAACAAGGCGGTTGAGGCCTACCAGGACATCATGAGGATGCAGGTCTGATGGCAGCGCTCGACCTCGACGGCCTCAAGGCCAAGGCGGCCAAGGCCCTCGCCGGCTTCTCCACCTCCCAGCGCGTCATCATCGGGCTGCTCGCCGTCGTCGCGGTGGTCGGCGGCATGACGTTCATGAAGTGGGTCACCGCCCCCACCTACGGCGTGCTGCTGGCCGGGATGGACCCGCAGGACGCCTCCGCCGTCGTCGCCAAGCTCGACGCCGACGGGATCGCCTACAAGCTCGCCTCGGGCGGCGCGACGGTGATGGTCCCGACGTCCTCGCTCGACGCGGAGCGGCTCGCTGTCGCCTCCGCCGGGCTGCCCGCCGGCAAGACCGACAGCGGCTGGGCGGCGTTCGACAAGGCCGGGCTGACCTCGTCGTCGTTCCAGCAGCAGGTCGCCTACCAGCGCGCTAGGGAGTCGACCCGGTCGGGCGCGGTCGGGGCGATCGACGGCGTGCGCAGCGCCGAGGTGCACCTGGCGCTGCCGGAGAAGCGCCTGTTCACCGACGACAAGAAGCCGGCCCGCGCCTCCGTCCTCGTGACCACCGACGGCTC
>JAOPWI010000160.1 GCA_025965755.1 Frankiales bacterium
ACCCGGGCGACCAGCTCCTCGAAGGCGAACGGCTTGCCGAGGTAGTCGTCGGCGCCCAGCTCCAGCCCGGCCACCCGGTCGGCCAGCGTGCCGGCCGCGGTGAGCATGAGCACCCGGGTCAGCGAGCCGTCGGCGGCCAGGCGCCGGCAGATGTCGTCGCCCGAGCGCCCCGGCAGGTCCCGGTCCAGGACGAGCACGTCGTACCGAGTGACCATCGCCTTCTCCAGGCCCAGCTCCCCGTCGTACGCGACGTCGACCGCCATGCCCTCCCGGCGCAGGCCGCGGGCGACCGCGTCGGCGAGCGGCACCTCGTCCTCGACCACCAGCACGCGCACGGCCGGACGCTAGCGGAGCCGGTGTGAGCGGGGCGTGAGCCTCAGCGCTGCTGGTCCGAGCGCTCGACGTCGGTCTCCGCGGGCTGGTCCAGCCGGGCCACCGTCTCGACGATGGTCCGCGCGACCTCCTGCGCGGTGAGCCCGATCTCGGCCTGCACCTGGGCGCGGGTGCCGTGGTCGAGAAAGCGCGGCGGAATGCCGACGTCGCGGGCCGGCACGTCGACACCGGCGTCGCGCAGCGCCTGGGACACCACCGACCCGACGCCGCCGACACGGCCGTTGTCCTCGACGGTGACGACCAGGCGGTAGCCGCGGGCCAGCTCGACCAGCTCGGGCGCGACCGGGGTGACCCAGCGCGGGTCGACGACCGTGACGCCGATGCCCTGGGCGCTCGCGCGCTCCGCGACGTCCAGGCCGAGCCGGCCCATCGCGCCGACGGCCACCAGCAGCACGTCGTCACCGGCCTCGCGCCGCAGCACGTCGACCGGCCCCAGCCGGTCGACCGCGGGAATGTCCTCGCCGACCGCGCCCTTGGCGAAGCGCAGGACGGTCGGCCCGTCGTCGACGGCGAGGGCCTCGGCCAGCTCCTCGCGCAGGGTCGCGGCGTCGCGCGGCGCGGCGATCCGGATTCCGGGCACGACCTGCAGGATCGACAGGTCCCACATGCCGTTGTGGCTGGCGCCGTCCTCGCCGGTGATGCCGGCCCGGTCGAGCACGAACGTGACGGGCAGCTGGTGCAGGGCGACGTCCATGAGCGCCTGGTCGAAGGCCCGGTTGAGGAAGGTCGCGTAGAGGCAGACGACCGGGTGCATCCCGCCCAGGGCCAGCCCCGCCGCCGAGGTGACCGCGTGCTGCTCGGCGATGCCGACGTCGAAGGTGCGGTCGGGGAAGGCCTGGGCGAACGCGTGCAGGCCGACCGGCTGCAGCATCGCGGCGGTGATCGCGACCACGTCGGGCCGCTCGCCCCCGATGCGCAGCATCTCCTCCGACAGCACCGAGGTGAAGCCCTTGACGCCGGTGGCCACCGCCTTGCCGGTGACCGGGTCGATGATGCCGACGCTGTGCAGGCAGTCGGCCTCGTCGTCGACGGCCGGCTGGTAGCCGTAGCCCTTGACCGTGACGGCGTGCACGATGACCGGCCCGCCGTACTCCTTCGCCCGGCGCAGCGCGGCCTCCATCGCGGCCGTGTCGTGGCCGTCGATCGGGCCGACGTACTTCAGGCCGAGGTCCTCGAACAGCACCTGCGGCTGCAGGAAGTCCTTGAGCCCGCGCTTGAGGCCGTGCAGCGCGGTGTAGAGGGGGCGGCCGACCAGCGGCGTCTGGGTGAGCGCGCTGCGGACGGTGCCGAGGGCCTTCTCGTAGCCCGGGGCCATGCGCAGGCTGGCCAGGTGGTCGGCGAGCCCGCCGATGGTCGGCGAGTAGGAGCGGCCGTTGTCGTTGACCACGATGACCACCGGCAGGCTGCCCGCGGCGATGTTGTTGAGCGCCTCCCAGCACATGCCGCCGGTCAGCGCGCCGTCGCCGACGACGGCGACGACGTGGCGCTCCTCACCGCGGATGCGGTAGGCCTTGGCGAGCCCGTCGGCGTAGGACAGCGCGGTCGAGGCGTGGCTGTTCTCGATGACGTCGTGCGCGGACTCCGACCGGCTCGGGTAGCCCGACAGTCCGCCGGCCTTGCGCAGCGTCGAGAAGCCGCCCTGGCGCCCGGTCAGGATCTTGTGGACGTACGCCTGGTGGCCGGTGTCCCAGAGCACCTTGTCGCGCGGAGAGTCGAAGACCCGGTGCAGCGCGAGCGTCAGCTCGACGACGCCGAGGCTGGGCCCCAGGTGGCCGCCCGTGCGCGACACGGCGTCGATCATGAAGTCGCGGACTTCGGCCGCCAGCAGCGGCAACTGGCCGGGCGACAGCCGCTTGAGGTCCTCAGGACCTCCCACTGTCTCCAGCAGGCTCACTGCGGCTCCTCCGCGTCCGGGTGCACCACGAGTCTAGGCGCCCCCTGCCTTCGCGCCAGCCGGCCGCGCGGACGTGCAGCGCGCCTCACAACCTCGGGACGTGCCGCTCGCCACGCAGCGCCGCGTCCACCAGGGCCACCTGGCGGCCGGTCTGCACCAGGCGGCGGCCCTCACGGTCGTACGCCGCGAGGCCGGCCTCGACCGCCTCCGGCGGCAGCAGGTCGCGCAGGTCGTTGCGCAGGGTGCGGATGCCCTCGCGCGCCGCCTGCACGCCGGCGGCCACGTGACCGGCGGCGAACCGGGCCAGCAGCACCGGGTGGCGGCGCAGCACCTCGTGGGCGCGGTAGTCCGGCGGGCACAGGTCGTACAGCCAGCCGACGGCGCTGCGCTCCCAGTCCGGCGCGTGCGGGGGCAGCACCTCCGGCGGCCAGCCGGGCGGGGTCCGGTCATCGCGCACGCCCTCAGTCTGCGTCAGCCGGCGGGGACGCCGCACGGCCCCTCCCGCGCGCGCGTCCGCGGCGGTGCCACGATCACCCACCACCGCGGTGCACCGCGGCGAGCTGGCGTGAGGAGCCCCGTGTCCGGTCTGAGGAGCCCCGTGTCGCGCCGCCTGCAGCTCGTCGTCAACCCCGCCGCCGGCGGCGGCCGGGCCGCCCGCCTGCTGCCTCGGGTCGAGGCCGCGCTGCGCGGCGCCGGCCACGACCTGGTGGTCACCCCGACCCGCTCCCTGGAGCACGCCGACGAGCTGGCCGGGCTGGCGCTCGCCGACGGCCGGGTGGTCGTCGCCATGGGCGGTGACGGCATCGTGGGCCGGGTCGCCGGCGCGGTCGCCGACGGCGGCGGCGTGCTCGGCGTCCTGCCCGGCGGTCGCGGCAACGACTTCTGCCGGGCGGTGGGCATCGGCCGCGACCCGGTCGCCGCCTGCACGGTGCTGGCCTGCGGCCAGGAGCGCGCCATCGACCTCGGCGTCGTGACCTCGGGCACCGGCTGCGCGCCGTTCCTGGGCATCGCGAGCATCGGCTACGACTCCGCGGTCCAGGAGCGGGTGCTGGGCAGCCGGCTGCCGCTGGGGCAGCTGGTCTACCTGTACGGCGCGCTGGCGGTCCTGGCCCGCTGGCGGCCCGCCCGGTTCACCGGCACCCTGGACGGCACCGCCTACGACGTCACCGGCTGGGCCGTCGCCGTCGCGAACTCCGGCGTCTACGGCGGCGGCATGCGCCTGGCCCCGGACGCCTCGGTCGAGGACGGCCGGCTGGACGTCGTGACCACGAGCGCGACCTCGCGGCGGCAGTTCCTGCGCGCCCTGCCCGAGGTGTTCCGGGGCACCCACGTACGGCGCGACTCGGTGAGCGTCGTTCCCGCCCGCGAGGTGGTCCTGCAGGCCGACCGGCCGTTCCGCGTCTTCGCCGACGGCGACCCGGTCGGGTCGCTGCCGGCGACGGTCACGGTGCGGGCCGCAGCCCTGCGCGTGCTGCTCCCCCGCCGCTGAGCGCACCGGGGTCACGTGCCACGCCCCAGCTCCTGCGTTCCCAAGCCGCAGGAGTCGGGGCACCGTCATCGTCGGTCGGCCCGGCCGGGTGGCGCGTCCGCCGTACGGCGGCTGTCCGTTGCGCCGTACGGACGAGCCACCCCGGGCGACTCAGCCTCGGGACCGGGGCGGATGGAGCAGGGCGACGAGCTCCACGTGCTCGGTCATGGGAAAGGCGTCGAACACCCGCAGCGAGGTCAGCGCCCAGCCCGCCTCCAGCAGCACCGCCAGGTCGCGGCTGAACGACGCCGCGTCGCAGGACACGTAGGCCACCGCGCGCGGCCGCAGCACCGCCAGCGCGCGGGTGACCTCCAGCCCCGCGCCGGCCCGCGGCGGATCGAGCACGATCAGGTCCGGCGAGGCCAGCCGGCGGACCAGCGCGCCGGTGACCTCGGCGGTGCGGACCTTCACCTGCGGCTGGTCGGCGGTGTTGCGCGCGGCGTCGGCGCACGCGCGGGCGTCCTGCTCGACGGCGAGCACCGCGCCGGACGTGCCGACCGCCTCGGCGAGCAGGGACGCGAACAGCCCCACCCCCGCGTAGAGGTCGACCGCGCGCTCCCCCGGCTGGGGCCGCAGGCCGTCCAGCACCGTCTGGGCGAGCAGCTCGGCCGCGCCCCGGTGCACCTGCCAGAAACCGGCGGCCCACACCTCGTAGGAGCGGCCGAGCACGGTGTGCCGCAGCCCGTGCGGCGCCGCCGTGCCCCGCCCGCCGACGACCAGCCCGGCGTCGACCTCCGGCAGCGGCGCGGGCCGGCC
>JAOPWI010000188.1 GCA_025965755.1 Frankiales bacterium
CGCCGGGCCGCCCCGACGGGCTCGCCGCGGTGGAGCTCGCCACGGTCGACGCCCCGCGGGCGCTGCAGGCCGCCCGGGCCGCCGGCCTCGCCGTCGACGAGAACTCCTTCGTGCTCTGCGGCACCCGCTTCGACCTCGTCGGCTGAGCCGCCGCAGGAGCGGTGAGCGCGCCGTGGCGCCGTCGGGCTGGTCCGGCCCGGCGCCCGCACCGGCCGGCTCCTGACGGCCCGGCCTTGACAGTGCCGCAGCTGCGCGGGACCGTCGATGCTCGCGCCGCGTGGCCGACGACGACCCTGCGGTCCGAACGGCATCCACCGTCTCGTGTTGGCGTGAGTGCAGCCGCGACGCATGTCGGCACGCTGCCGCTCTGGGCGCTCCGGGCGGTGCACCGCGAGGACCGGGGGGTCCGCAGTGGCCATCGACGAGGGCAAGCTCCACGAACTGCTGGGACGATTCGTGACGGACCTGGGAGGGAGCTTTCACGCCAACAACGCCGTGATGGGCGACCGCCTGGGCCTGTACGCAGCGCTGCAGGCCGTGATGCCCGCGACGCCGGAACAGCTGGCCGCCGAGGCCGGTGTCGGTGTGCGGTACGTGCGTGAGTGGCTGAACGGCCAGGCCGCGGGTGGCTACGTCACCTACGACCCCACCGCCGGGTGCTTCCTCCTGAGCGAGGAGCAGGCGTTCGCCCTGGCGGCCGCGGACGGGATGCACCTGGCCGCCGCCTTCCACATCCCGGTTGCTGTCAGCAAGAACATCGAGCGGATCACCGAGGCGGCCCGCACGGGAGGGGGCTTTCCCTGGCACCAGCACGACGAGAGCCTGTTCGAGGGGACGGAGCGCTTCTTCCGGCCCGGCTACGTGATGAACCTCGTGTCGTCCTGGATTCCCGCGCTCGACGGGGTGGCCGAGAAGCTGCAGGCGGGGGCGAAGGTCGCCGACGTCGGGTGTGGGCACGGCGCGTCGACGCTGCTCCTGGGCGAGTCCTATCCGGCCTCCCGCATCACCGGCTTCGACTACCACCAACCCTCCATCGAGGCGGCGCGCAGGCGGGCCTCGGAGGCGGGTCTGAGCGCCAGCGTGTCCTTCGAGACGGCCGCGGCCGCGGACTTCCCCGGCAGCGGCTACGACCTGGTGGCCATCTTCGACGCCCTGCACGACATGGCGGATCCGCTGGGCGCCGCCCGGCACATCCGGGACGCTCTCGCGCCGGACGGGACGTTCCTGCTCGTCGAGCCGTACGCCAACGACGCCGTCGAGGACAACCTCACTCCGGTCGGGCGGCTGTTCTACGCCGCGTCGACGACCGTCTGCGTGCCGCACGCGATGTCGGAGGCACCCCGCACCGCGCTCGGCGCCCAGGCCGGGGAGGCGCGGCTCACCGAGCTCCTGCGCGAGGCCGGGTTCTCCCAGGTCCGGCGCGCGACGGAGACCGCCTTCAACCTCGTCCTGGAGGCCCGCCCCTGACGGGGCGCCCTGGCGCCGGCCGAGCTGAAGATGATCCGGACGGACCATGGTGCGGGGGCGCACGGACCCGTACAGATGGAGGCGGACGCGACTCGGCGGGACCGGACGGACGGGAGCCATGGACGGCTACGTGCTCGACGCTCGCCTCACCACCCTCACCGCGATCGGGCTGGTGCCCGAGGGGGCCCGGATCGACGCGTCCTTCGTCGGCGCGATCACCGAGGGGCCGCTCACCGGCGGCATCGTCGAGGGCGTCAACTACCTGCTCATGCGGCACGACGGCAGCTGCAACATCGACGCCCGCGAGATCATCACGACCCCGAGCGGCACCGGCATCGCGGTGTCCGCCACCGGCTTCGTCGTGCCGCCTCCGGGCCTGCTGTCGCCGGAGGCGGTGATGGACGCGGACTTCGTCTGGCCCGACGTCGACCTCGCGCTGCACGGCGCCTCGCGGCTGGCCACCGCCGACCCGGAGCTGCGGGCGGCCAACGCCACCATGTACGCGTTCAGCGGCGTCGCCAACGTCGGCGCCGGCCGGCTGTGCCTGCGGTCGCAGGCCATCACCAGCCTGATGTCCGAGGTCCCCGGCCTGGCCGAGGACATCGACCGGCTGCCTCCCGCCATCCACCTGATGAGCTGACCGCGGCCGCGCGGCACCGTGCGCGCCGCCGGGCTGCGGCGCCCGGGCGGCGGGCCGGGTCGATGCGCGAGCGGCTGACCGGGCCGAGCCTCGTGGCGGGGCGGGCGGCCAGCCCGGCATGATGCGGTCATGAGTCCCGCTCCGAGCGAGCCCGCACTGCGCCGCACGACCGTGAACGATCTGGACATGGCCTACCTGGAGCTGGGCAGCGGGCCGCTCGTCGTGCTGCTGCACGGCTTTCCGGACACCGCGTGGGGCTGGAGCCCGCTGATGGCGGACCTGGCCGGGGCGGGCTACCGCGCGGTGGCGCCGTTCATGCGCGGCTACGCCCCGACCGCCGTCCCCGCGGACGGCCTGTCGCCGATGAGCGCCTGGGTCGCCGACGTGCTCGCGCTGCGAGAGCAGCTGGCCGGCGACGAGCCGAGCGTCGTGGTCGGCCACGACTGGGGGGCGTTCGCGGCGTACGGCGTCGCGTCGCACGCGCCGCACGCCTGGCGTCGCGTGGTGACCGCGTCCGTGCCGCCGGCGTCGGTCATGGGCGAGCGCGCCGGGGACTACGACCAGCTCAAGAGGTTCTGGTACCAGTACCTGTTCCTGCAGCCGGCGGCCGAGGCCGTCGTCGCGGCGGACGACTTCGCCTTCCTGACCCGGCTGTGGTCCGACTGGTCGCCCGGCCTGGACGCGAGCGCGCCACTGCTCGCGGTGAAGGACGCGCTGCGCGACCCGGCGAACCTCAGCGCCGCGCTGAGCACCTACCGCTGCCTGTACGACCAGGAGCTCGCCGGCCCGCAGTTCGCCGACCACGCGCTGGCGGTGTTCCTGCCGCACCCCCAGCCCACGCTGTACCTGCACGGCGCGGACGACGGCTGCATCGCCGCCGACGTGCTGGGGCCGACGCAGCAGGCGCTGCCCGCAGGGTCAGCGGTGCAGCTCATCGCGGGCGCCGGGCACTTCCTGCAGTACGAGCAGCCGGCCGTCGTCAGCCGGCTGGTCCTGGACTTCCTGGGGGCGCCGGCGTGACCGACCCGACGCCGAAGCTGCGGGTCTTCCTGCTCGACGACCACGAGCTGGTGCGCCGCGGCGTGCGGGAGCTGCTCGAGGGCGAGGGCGACATCGAGGTCGTGGGCGAGGCGTCGACCGCCGCCGAGGCGCTGGCGCGCGTTCCGGCCGTGCGCCCGCAGGTGGCCGTGCTCGACGTGCGCCTGCCCGACGGCGACGGCGTCACCGTCTGCCGCGACCTGCGCTCGCAGTTTCCCGAGCTGGCCTGCCTCATGCTGACGTCGTTCTCCGACGACGAGGCGCTGCTCGGGGCCGTGATGGCCGGGGCGTCGGGCTACGTGCTCAAGAACATCCGCGGCGGCGACCTCATCGGCGCGGTGCGCACCGTCGCCGCGGGCGGCTCACTGCTCGATGCGACGTCGACGGCGCACGTGCTGTCGCGGCTGCGCGACAGGCAGGTCGCCGACCCGCTCGACGTCCTCACCGGGCAGGAGCGCCGCATCCTCGACCTCATCGGCGAGGGGCTCACCAACCGGCAGATCGGCGAGCGGATGTTCCTCGCGGAGAAGACGGTGAAGAACCACGTGAGCGCCGTTCTGAGCAAGCTGGGCCTGCAGCGCCGGACGCAGGCGGCGGTCCTCGTGACCGAGCACCGCCGGTCCGCTCCGCCGAGGTAGCGCGTGCGCCTGCTCCCGCTGGACGGCGTCGCCGCGCACCTGGCGGCCTACCTCGACCGCCGCCCGCGGGTCGTCGTGTCCGGCAACTTCGCCACGCCGCGCACGCTGCTGGACGCGGTCGACCGGGTGCTGCCGTCGTACCGGCTCTGGACCCTCAACGGCCAGCCCGGGCTGCCCGACCGCGACGGCGTCCGCCACGAGACACCGTTCGTCGGCGCCGGCGTGCGCAGCAGCGAGCGCCTCGACTACATCCCGGCCCGGCTCTCCCTGGTGCCACGGCTGTTCGCGCGCACGTGCCTTCCCGACGTGGTGCTGCTGCACGTCGCGCCGCCGCGTGACGGGAAGGTCTCGCTCGGCGTCGAGGTGAACGTGCTGCCGGCGGCCGTGGAGCAGGCCCGGCGCCACGGCGGCCTGGTCGTCGCTCAGGTGAACCCCGACATGCCCTGGACCTCCGGGGACGCCGAGCTGTCCGTCGACGACGTGGACCTCGCGGTGGAGGTGCAGGAGCCGCTGGCCAGCCCCGCGCCGCGCACGCCCGGCGACGTCGAGGCCACGATCGGCCAGCGGGTCGCCGGCCTCGTCGCCGACGGCTCGACGCTGCAGCTGGGCATCGGCGGCGTGCCGGACGCGACGCTCGCCGCGCTGACCGGCCGGCGCCGGCTGCGGGTCTGGAGCGAGATGGTGTCCGACGGCCTGCTCGCCCTCGAGCGCTCCGGCGCGCTCGACGCCGACGTGCCGCTCGTGTCGTCGTTCCTGTTCGGCTCACCGGAGCTGTACGCCTGGGCGCACGACAACCCGCGCCTGCGGATGCTGCGCACCGAGACGACGAACGATCCGGCACGCATTGCCGAGCAGCCGCTCATGACGTCGGTCAACTCGGCGCTGCAGGTGGACCTGCACGCGCAGGCCAACGCGTCGTGGGTGCGCGGCCGCATCTGGTCGGGGTTCGGCGGCCAGAGCGACTTCGTGGTCGGCGCCCTGCACTCCCGCGGCGGGCAGGCGGTCGTCGCCCTGCCGTCGTGGCACCCGCGCGCGGACCGTTCCACGATCGTGGCGTCGCTGGACGGGCCGGTGACGAGCTTCCAGCACTCCTGGGTCGTCACCGAGCAGGGTGCGGCCGCCATCACGCCGGAGCCCCTTGCCGTACAGGTGCGCCATCTCATCGACCGCGCAGCCCATCCCGACGCGCGGGCCGGGCTGGAGCACGCGGCGTTCGACCGAGGGCTGCTCCGCTAGGGGCGGTTGCCCGTCCCGGTCTCCCACGACCCCCGGCAGTCCGGGCACTGCCACGAGAAGCGTCCGGGAGTCGGGCGCGCGACGGCGAGCCGGCGCGTGGTGCGTCCGGCGCCGCCGAGTTCGGAGCCGCAGAGCGGGCAGCGGTCCGACGCGGCCCCGACCGGTCGGCGCTCGGTGGTGCGAGCCCGCCGGGCGGCCGCAGCCCGCTGTGCCGTCGTCGCCATCGTCATCGTCGGGCTCCCGCCGGGTGGTCGTCGCCGCTGCGTTGTCTGCACATCTGTCGCCCTGGGCGGCGCCACCGTTACGGCGCGGGCCTGCGCAAGGAAGGCGTACCTGCCCGAGTAGGTAGGCAACGCCGGGGTACTCGCGGTCTCAGCACGAACCATGGAGACCACGACGACAGAGATGAGGCACCGTGACTGCACCAGAGGTCGCCAGCGCCGCCCAGGAGCAGGCAGGCGCTGTCGCGGGCAGCGCGAAGGAGCAGGCCGCGTCCGTCGCGCAGACGGCGACGAGCGCGGCGGGCGACGTGACCGGCACGGCCAAGGAGCAGGTCGGCAACGTCGTCGGCGAGACGGTCCAGCAG
This sequence comes from Frankiales bacterium, assembly GCA_025965755.1. GTDB lineage: Bacteria > Actinomycetota > Actinomycetes > Mycobacteriales > SCTD01 > RYN-170. The sequence goes on from JAOPWI010000188.1 coordinate 5,606, forward strand.
GCCAGGGACCTCAGCGGTCAGGTGAAGGAGCAGGTCGGCACGCAGGTGACCGCGCAGACCGAGAAGCTGACGGGCTCGCTGCGCCAGATCGGCGCGCAGATCAGCGACGGCGACACCTCGGGAATCGTCGGGCAGGTGCTCGGCGAGGTCGGCCAGCGCGTGCAGACCCTCGCCGACCGGCTCGAGCAGACCGGCCCGCAGGGGCTGCTCGAGGAGGTCCGCGACTACGCGCGGCGCAGCCCCGGCACGTTCCTGCTCGGCGCGGCGATCGCCGGTCTGGTGACCGGCCGGCTCGTCAAGGGCATGACCGCGCAGGACCAGCCGGCACTGCCGTCCGGCCCGACCGGTCCTGCCGGCCTCACCGGCACGGCAGCCGGCGACCCGCTCGCCGGCCTGGTCCAGCCCGGCGTCGGCGTCACCACCGATGAGGTCCTCACGACCGACGTGGGCTACGCGCCGCCGCCCTCCGGGGTGCCGTCCTACGACCCGGCCGCGCCGGCCTACGACCCGACCGTCGGCGCCTCGCCGTACCCCGCGACCGAGCCGACGCCCTACGACACCGGCGCGACCTACGGGACGCCGACGTACGGCACGCGAGGCGCACTGTGACGGCGGGCGAGCCGTATCCGGGCGGCTCCCTGTCCGGCAGCACTGCCGTCGGGGGCCCGGCTCCGGACGTGTCGCAGGTGTCGGTCGGCACTCTGGTCGGTCAGGTCACCAGTGACCTGTCGACGCTGATGCGCCAGGAGTTCGAGCTGGCGAAGGCCGAGATGAAGGCAGAGGCCGGCAAGGCCGGCAAGGGCGCGGGGATGCTCGGCGGAGCCGGGTTCGCCGGCTACATGCTGGCCATCTTCGCGTCGCTCGCGCTGATGTTCGCGCTGGACCTGGCGATGCCCCTGTGGACTGCGGCGCTGCTCGTCGCCGTCCTCTACGGCGTCGTCGGCTACGTGCTCTACAGCAAGGGCCGCAAGGAGCTCAACAAGGTCGACCCGACCCCGCGCCAGACCGTGGAGACGCTGAAGGAGGACGTGCAGTGGGCAAAGAACCAGACGCGATAAGGGCCGAGATCGAGCAGACCCGGGCGGCGTTGACGCAGGACGTCGACCAGCTCACCGAGAAGGTGAGTCCGCAGAGGATCGTCGAGCGCAAGGTCGACAGTGCGAAGGAAGCGGTGCACGGCGTGAAGGACAAGGTCTTCGGAACGGCGCACGACGCCACGTCCACGGTGACGTCCGGCGTCTCCGGCGCGGCGTCCAGCGCCGCGGGGACCGTCGGCGGCGTGGCCGGCTCCACGGCAGGCAGCGTCAGCAACGCGGCGCACGCCGCTGTCGGTGGCGTGACCTCAGCGGCCAGCACGGTCGGCGGCGCCGTGCAGGCCTCGCCGACCGTGGCCCGGCGCAAGGCGGCGGGCAACCCGCTGCTGGCCGGTGCCGTCGCCTTCGGCGCGGGCTACCTGCTGTCGGCCCTGCTGCCGACCACGCAGCGGGAGCAGCACGCCGCCCAGGCCGTCAAGGAGCAGGCGACCGCGCTCAAGGAGCCGGTGAAGGAGCAGCTGGCCTCCGTGGCCGCCGAGGTCCGCGAGGAGCTCGCGCCGCAGGTCCAGGACGCGGCCAGCTCGCTGAAGGAGACGGCCACCCAGGCCGCCCAGACCGTCAAGGAGCAGGCCACCGACGCGGGCCAGACGGTCGCCCAGGAGGCCAGGAGCGCGACGGGGGCCGTCCAGCAGACGGCGACCGAGGCCGCCGGCACGGTCAAGGAGACGGCCAGCTCCGGCGGGTCGGGCGCGGCCCCGCCCGCGCCCTCTCCCTATCCGACCGGCGACGCCTACGGCTCGCAGACCGGCGCGGCCACCTCGCCCACCCCGGCCGGCGGGACGCCGCCGCTGTAGGCGGGGCCAGCCCGGGCGCGGGCCGCGGGGAGCACCTGCCCCGCGGCCCTCGCGCGGTCCGGGCGGGACTGTGACGAGGTCGACGCCGGCCCGCCCTGCCGGGTCGGGCGGCGCTGCCTACGCTGGGGCGTGACCACCGCGCGAGCGCTCTCGCGACAGCGCAACTCCGGCGTCTCGGCCTGCTCCCTTCCGGTGCCCGACCCGGGTCCCCTGCTGGACCTGCTCCCGGCGCGCGACGCGGTCGCCTGGGTGCGCGACGGCGAGGGCCTCGTGGGCTGGGGCGAGGCGGCCCGGGTCGAGCTGTCCGGGCCCGACCAGCAGGCGCAGGCACGCGACTGGTGGGCCCGCCTGGTCGCCGCCAGCGAGGTGGTGGACGAGGTCGGCCTGCCGGGCAGCGGGCTGGTGTGCTTCGGCAGCTTCGCCTTCGACCCGCTCCGCGGCACCTCCGTGCTGGTCGTGCCCGAGATCGTCGTCGGCTCCCGCGAGGGCAGCTGGTTCGTCACCCGCGTCGGCGAGCCGTCGGACCGGCCGACCCCGGCGCCGGTCCGGGCGCCGGGCCCGGTCGCCTACCAGGAGGCCGGCACGACGGCGGCCGGCTTCGAGGCTCTGGTTGCGGAGGTGGTCGGCCGGATCGCCCGCGGCGAGGTGGCCAAGGTGGTTCTGGCCCGCGACGTGGTGGCCCGCACCACCGAGCCACTGGACGTGCGCTGGCCGCTGCACCGGCTGGCCGACCGCTACACCTCCTGCTGGACCTTTGCGGTCGACCGGCTCTTCGGCGCGACGCCCGAGCTGCTCGTCGGGCTGCGCGGCGGCGTGGTGACCAGCCGGGTCCTGGCCGGCACGATCCCGCGGACCGGTGACGACGCCGCCGACGCCGGCCGGGCCGAGGCGCTCGCCGCGTCGGCCAAGGATCTCGAGGAGCACGTGCACGGCGTCGCGTCGGTGCGCGCCGCCCTGACGCCGCTGTGCACCGCCATGGACGTCCCCGAGGTCCCGTTCGTGCTGCCGCTGCCCAACGTGCTGCACCTGGCCACCGACGTCAGCGGCGTCGCCGCCGACGGCACCGGCTCGCTGGACCTGCTCGCCGCGCTGCACCCGACCGCGGCCGTCTGCGGAACCCCGACCGCTGCGGCGCTCGAGGTGCTGCGGGAGGTGGAGGCGCTGGACCGCGGCCGCTACGCCGGGCCCGTCGGCTGGACCGATGCCCGCGGTGACGGCGAGTGGGGCATCGCGCTGCGCTGCGCCCAGATCGACGCTGCCGACCCGCGGCGGGTGCGGCTGTTCGCCGGCTGCGGCATCGTCGCCTCCTCCGACCCGGCCACCGAGCTGGCCGAGAGCGAGGCCAAGACCTGGCCGGTGCGCGAGGCGCTGGGCGACTAGGCGACGGGGCGACTAGGCGAGGGCGGCCGCGACGGCCGCCCTGGCCGCCCGGTCCAGGTCCACCGCGCGGCCGCGGTCGGTGCGCACCTCGACCACCCTGAGGCCGGCCGCCGGGACCAGCGCCCCGGCCAGCTCCTGCACCGTCGCGGCCAGCGTGTACGGCGTGCTGCTCGCCGCGCACAGCGCCTGCAGGTCCGCGCCGTGCGGTGTGCCGAAGACCCGCTCGAAGGCCACCGCGTGCTCCGCGCCGCCCTGCTCCAGCAGCCCGAAGATGCCGCCGCCGTCGTTGTTGACGACGACCAGCGCCAGGTCCGGCCGGGCCTCGAGCGGCCCGAGGATCAGCCCGTTGGCGTCGTGCAGGAAGGTCAGGTCGCCGAGCAGGGCGTACGCCGGGCCACCGCCGTCGGCCTGGTGGGCCAGCGCCGCCCCCAGCGCCGTGGAGACCACGCCGTCGATGCCCGCCGCGCCGCGGTTGGCCAGCACCTTCCGGCCGGTCGGGGCGAGCAGGAACAGGTCCCGCACCGGCTTGCTCGACCCGACGACCAGCAGCCCGTCCGCCGGCACCGCGCCGGCGACGGCCGCGGCCACCGCGGGCTCCGACAGCTCGTCGCCGAGGGCGGCGCGCACCGCC
>JAOPWI010000196.1 GCA_025965755.1 Frankiales bacterium
GCGCGCACAGCTCGCGCAGCACCGGCAGGCAGCCGCCGCAGCCGGTGCCGGCGTGGGTGGCGCGCACGACGCCGCGGATGCCCTGGGCGCCCGCCGCGAGGACCTGGTCCACCCGGGTGTCGTTGACGCGGTGGCAGTGGCACACCAGCACAGCGGAGAACCTCTCGGGCGGCAGCGGGGGAGCCGCCCCGGTCCGGTGCGGCTAAGGGAAACCTAACCTATGCCCTGCGGGCGGTGTCAACGACGGTCGCTCCCGGCCGGCTCGCGCAGCCCGGCCCGCGACGGCCGTTTGCCTCGCCGCCGGACGGCCACGACTGCCCTGAACGCAACGCCCTGAACGCAACGCGAGGCGGCCGCACGGCCGGCCCGAGACGGAGGACGCCATGGCGAGGAGCAGCACCAGCGGGACCCGGACGAGGAGCCGGACGCCCCTGCAGCTGACGGCGATGGCCGTCGCCGCCACCTTCATCCTGGTCGGCGTGGCCGGGTTCATCCCCGGCCTGACCACCGGCTACGACGGGCTGCGCTGGTCCGGACCGGAGTCCACGGCCGAGCTGGTCGCGCTGTTCCAGGTGTCGGTGCTGCACAACGCGGTGCACCTGCTGTTCGGCGTGGTGGGCCTGGTCATGGCCCGCACGTCGGCCGGCGCCCGCCGGTTCCTCATCGGCGGCGGGGTGGTCTACCTGGTCCTGTGGGCCTACGGGCTGTCGGTGTCGCCGGAGAGCGAGAGCAACATCGTGCCGCTGAACACCGCCGACAACGTGCTGCACTTCGTGCTCGGCATCGGCATGCTGGCGCTGGGCGTCGTCGCCGACCGCCTGACCAGGGCCACGGCCGGGGGCCGCTGACCCGGCTCCGCCCGTGCGAGCATGCGGCGCAGGTCACAACGAGAGGGCGCGCGCATGGTCAACGAGCTCAGCCGGGACCTCGGGATCGACTTCCCGATCTTCGCGTTCAGCCACTGCCGCGACGTCGTGGCGGCAGTCAGCAACGCCGGCGGGCTGGGCGTGCTCGGCGCGACCGCGCACAGCCCGGAGGCGCTCGAGGTCGACCTGGCCTGGATCGACGAGCAGACCAGGGGCCGGCCGTACGGCGTCGACCTGCTGCTGCCGGCGAAGTTCTCCGACGTCGCGTCGTCCCGCCCGAGCCGCGAGGACGTCCTGGCCCTGCTGCCGCCGGAGCAGCGCCGGTTCGTCGACGACATCCTCGCGCGGTACGACGTGCCGCCGCTGCCGGAGCACCTGACGCCGAGCAGCGGGAGGCTCTCGGTCTCCCCGCAGGCCGGCGACGAGCTGCTCGACGTGGCCTTCACCCACCCCGTGAAGCTGGTGGCCAGCGCGCTCGGCGCGCCCAGCGCCGACCTCGTCGCGCGCGCCCACGGCCTCGGCGTCAAGGTGGCGGCGCTCGCCGGCACCGTGGAGCACGCGCTGCGCTCGCAGGCCATGGGCGTCGACCTGATCATCGCGCAGGGCACCGAGGCCGGGGGCCACACCGGCCAGATCGCGACCATGGTGCTGGTGCCCCAGGTCGTGGACGCGGTCGCGCCCACGCCGGTGCTCGGCGCCGGCGGCATCGGCGACGGCCGCCAGGTCGCGGCCGCCATGGCCCTGGGCGCGCAGGGCGTCTGGTGCGGCTCGGTCTGGCTGACCACCGAGGAGGCCGAGACCGGTGAGGTGGTCAAGCGCAAGTTCCTCGCCGCGGGCTCCGGCGACACCGTCCGCTCCCGGTCGCTGACCGGCAAGCCGGCCCGCATGCTGCGCACCGCCTGGACCGACGAGTGGGACCGCGCGGACGCCCCCGATCCGCTCCCGATGCCGCTGCAGACGCTGCTCACCGCGGGGGCGCAGCAGCGGATCGGCCGGGCCGCCGCGCAGGAGGGCAGCGGGGCGCAGCAGCTGGCGACGTACTTCGTGGGTCAGGTGGTCGGCTCGATGAACAAGGTGCGCCCGGCCCGCGAGGTCGTGCAGAGCATGATCGCGGAGTACCTCGAGGTGGCCGAGCGCTTCGCGACCCAGGTGCGCGACTAGTCCGGCACCCAGGAGGCGGTGCGCTTCTCCAGCAGAGCGGCGATGCCCTCCCGGGCCTCGGTCGAGGTGAAGAGCCGGGCGGACAGCTCCGCCATCCGCGCGAAGTCCTCCTGCAGGCTCGCGCCGGGCACCTGCCGGAGCAGCTGCTTGGTGGCGGCGAGTGCGCCGGGCGCCCCGCGGGTCACCTGGCCGACGAGCTGGTCGACGGTCGCGTCCAGCTCGTCATCGGCCACCGCCCGGTCGAGCAGGCCGCTGCGCTGCGCCCGCAGGCCGTCGAAGGGCTCACCGGTCAGGAACAGCTCGCGCACCGCCCGCGGCTCCATCCGGCGCAGCACCGGCACGGCGATGATGGCGGGAGCGACGCCGATGCGCACCTCGCTGAAGCCGAAGGTCGCGCCGGCCAGCCCGACGGTCAGGTCGCACGCCGCGATCAGCCCGAGCCCGCCGGCGCGGGCCGCGCCGTTCACCCGCGCGATGACGGGCAGCGGCCCGTCCATGATCAGCGTCAGGATGTCCGGCAGGCCGACGACCGCCGGCCCACCGCCCGCCCGCTGCTCCTTGAGGTCGGCGCCCGAGCAGAAGACCGGGCCGGCCCCGGTGAGGACGACAGCGCGTACGCCGTCGTCCTGGGAGGCGGCGGTCAGGGCGGTGTGCAGCTGCTCGAGCAGCGCCCGGGACAGCGCGTTGCGGTTGTGCGGGCTGTCCAGCGTCAGCACCGCGGTGCCGCCGCGGCGCTCGGACCGGACGAGTGGTGCGTCGGTCATGGTCACACCTTCAGGACGAGCTTGCCGACGTTCTCGCCCCTGAACAGCCTGAGCAGCGTCTGGGGGAACGCCCGGATGCCGCCCTCGACGACCGTCTCGCGCGACTGCAGCGAGCCGTCCGCCAGCCAGCCGGCCATCTCCTGGAGGGCCTCGCCGTAGCGGTCGGCGTAGTCGAAGACCACGAAGCCCTCCATGCGCGCGCGGTTCACCAGCAGCGACATGTAGTTGGACGGGCCCGTCAGGCCGCCGTCGGCGTTGTACTGGCTGATCGCCCCGCACAGCACGACCCGCCCCCGCATCGCCATGCCGGGCAGCACGGTGTTGAGCACCTCGCCGCCGACGTTGTCGAAGTAGACGTTGATGCGGTCGGGCGCCTCGCGGCGCAGTCCCGCCTTGAGGTCGCCGCTCTTGTAGTCCAGGCAGGCGTCGAAGCCGAGCTCCTCGACCACCGTGCGGCACTTGTCCTCGCCACCGGCGATGCCGATCACGCGGCAGCCCTTGATCTTGGCGATCTGCCCGGCCACGCTGCCCGTCGCGCCCGCGGCCCCCGACACGACCACGGTCTCGCCGGCCTTCACCTGGCCGACGTCGAGCATCCCGAAGTACGCCGTCAGGCCCGTCATGCCCAGCGTGCCGAGGTAGGTCGACAGCGGCGCCGCGTCGGCGGAGACGACCTGCACGCCCTTGCCGTCGCTCAGGGCGTACTCCTGCGCGCCGGTGGTCGCGACGACGTGCGCGCCTTCGGGAAACTGCTCGTTGCGGCTGGCGACGACCTGACCCACCACGCCGGCCCGCATGACCTCACCGATGCCCACGGGCGGGATGTAGGAGCGGCCCTCGTTCATCCACCCGCGCATCGCCGGGTCGAGGGACACGTACTCGGTCCGCAGCACGAACTCGCCCTCGGCCGGCTCCGGCGCCGGCTCGGTGGTGATCTCCCAGACGTCGTCGGTCGGCAGGCCGTGGGGACGGCGGGCCAGGCGCACCTGTGTGTTGTTGGTCATGGGCCGACACTGCCAGACCCCGGTGGGGTCCGGCGAACGGGCGGCGCCGGGCGCGCGGTGCGGCCGCCGGCTGGGTCGGCCCCGTGCCG
>JAOPWI010000204.1 GCA_025965755.1 Frankiales bacterium
GAGCCGGTGGCCGCGCCGCCGCCCGCCTCGCCGGGCGGCGGAGTCCGCGAGGCGGCTCGCCGGCCCGAGCTGATCACCAGCATCGCGGCCGCGCTGGTCCTGCTGCTCAGCGGCGCCCACCTGCGCCGCTGGGCGACCCGCTAACGCCGCCGCTGGGCGACCCGCTAACGCGTCGGCGGCTGCCGGTCCGAGCGGCCCTGCTCCTGCAGCTGCCCGGCCAGCCGGGCGTTCTCCTGGGCGAGGGCGTCGGCCTCGCCGTGCGCCGTGCGCACCTCCTGCTTGGCCTGCACACGCTTGTGCCGACGCCGCACGCTGCCGCCGAGCATCACGGTGAGGCCGAGCATGGCGATCGCCCCGGTGATGACGCCGACGAGGAACAGCCCCCCGATCGAGACGTTGGACAGGGACACCCCGAACGCCGCGGCGTTCGACGGGTCGGTGTTGCTGAAGACGATGCCCAGCGTGAGCAGCGCGGCCAGGACGAGCATGACCAGTCCGAGGGCGACCACGGGGTCCTCCGGGGGCAGTGGGCGACGTGCGGGCAAGCCGTGGCTTACCCGCGGGCGGGGCTCTCGAGACCAGAGCCGAGCACCGCGTCCAGCAGCCGGACGGCGCCGGCCTTGTCCAGCGGCTCGTTGCCGTTGCCGCACTTGGGGGACTGCACGCAGGAGGGGCAGCCGGTCGGGCACTCGCAGGACGCGATCGCCTCCCGGGTCGCCCGCAACCACGCGGCGGCGCGGGCGTACCCGCGCTCGGCGAAGCCCGCCCCGCCCGGGTGGCCGTCGTAGACGAAGACGGTGGCCTCGCCGGTGTCCTCGTGCAGCGCGGTCGAGACGCCGCCGATGTCCCAGCGGTCGCAGGTGGCGAACAGCGGCAGCAGGCCGATCGCCGCGTGCTCGGCGGCGTGCGCCGCGCCCGGCACGTCCTCGGGGCGCAGCCGGGCCGAGGCCAGCAGCGCCGGCGACAGGGTGTACCAGACGGACCGGGTACGCAGCTCGCGCGCCGGCAGGTCGAGCGGCTGCTCGCCCAGCACCTCGCCCGAGGGCAGCCGCTTGCGCAGGAACGACACGACCTGGTTGGTCACGTCCACGGTGCCAAAGGACAGGCGCACCCCGTCGTGCGCCGCACCGCGCAGCTCCTCGACCACCCGGATGTCGGTGACGTCGCGGGCCGAGGTCGAGTAGTCGGGATCGCCGGGCCGGACCAGCGCCACCGCGTCGTCCAGATCCAGCTGCTCCACGAGGAACGTCTCGCCCTGGTGCAGGTAGACCGCGCCGGTGTGGGCCTGGCTGTGCGCGGACGAGGCGTCCACGGTGCCCAACAGCCGCCCGGTGCCGGCCTCGACCAGCCGCACCGCAGGCCCGCCGCCGCCGCGCAGGTCGGCGGTCGGGCGCTCGCGTGAGGTCCAGAACCAGCCGTGCGCCCGCGCGCGCAGCAGCCCCCGGCGCACCAGGTCGTTGAGCAGCAGCCGTACGTCGTCGGGGTCGCCGAACAGCGGCAGGTCGGCCTCGGTGAGCGGCAGCTCGGCCGCCGCGCAGCACAGGTGGGGGCCGAGAACGTACGGATTGGAGGGGTCCAGCACGGTCGCCTCGACCGGCCGGCCGAACAGCGCGGAGGGGTGGTGCACGAGGTAGGTGTCGAGCGGGTCGTCGCGCGCGATGAACACGGCCAGCGCGCCCTGCCCGGCCCGGCCGGCGCGGCCGGCCTGCTGCCAGACCGAGGCGACCGTGCCGGGCCAGCCGGTGAGCACCACGGCGTCGAGCCCCGAGACGTCGACGCCGAGCTCGAGCGCGTTGGTCGCCGCCACCCCGAGCAGCTCGCCGGACTGCAGCCGCCGCTCCAGCTCCCGCCGCTCCTCGGGCAGGTAGCCCGCCCGGTAGGCCGCCACCCGCCCCGGCAGGTCGGGCGAGACGTCGGCCAGCCCGCGACGCGCCGTCAGCGCGACCGACTCCGCACCGCGCCGGGACCGGACGAACGCGATGGTCCGGGCGCCCTCCACGACCAGGTCGGCCAGCAGCTCGCCGCTCTCCGCGGTGGCCGACCGGCGCACCGGCGCGCCGTGCTCCCCGCCGTAGTCCGGCATCAGCGGCGGCTCCCACAGCGCGAACTCCACCCTCCCGTGCGGGGAGGCGTCCTCCGTGACGGCCTCGACCGGGACGCCGGTCAGCCGCCCGGCGGACTCCTCCGGCGAGGAGACCGTGGCCGAGGCGAGCACGAAGACGGGCGAGGAGCCGTACCGCGCGCAGACCCGCCGCAGCCGCCGCAGCACCTGCGCGACGTGCGAGCCGAAGACACCGCGGTAGGTGTGGCACTCGTCGATGACGACGTAGGTCAGCCCGCGCAGGAACGACGCGTGGTCGGCGTGCCGCGGCAGCACGGCGCGCGACAGCATGTCCGGGTTCGTCAGCACGTACGAGGCGTGCCGCCGCACCCAGTCGCGCTCCTCGCGGGCGGTGTCGCCGTCGTACGTCGCCGCCCGAACCGCCATGAGGTTCAACGCCCGCACCGCCCGGAGCTGGTCGGTGGCCAGCGCCTTGGTCGGCGACAGGTACAGGGCGGTGGCCTTCGGGTCGTCGAGCAGCGCCGACAGCACCGGCAGGAGGTAGGCCAGCGACTTGCCGCTGGCCGTACCGGTGGCCACGACGACCGACTGCCCGGCGTGCGCCAGCTCGGCCGCGCGCGCCTGATGCGCCCACGGCTCGGGCACGCCGAGCAGGCCCAGCCGCTCGACGAGCAGCGGCGGCACGAAGTCCGGCCATGGGGCCCGCCGGCCGGTGCGCGCCGGCACGTGCTCGACGTGCGTCACGCGCTCCGCCCGCGTCGGGTCGAGCACCAGCCGGGACAGCAGGCCGAGCGGGGCGGGGGTCGTCGTCATCGGCATCCAGTGTCACCCCAGAGGGACCTGCGGACACCGGCGGTCGGGTGTGCGGTTGACTTCTCCGACGTCGGGTACGGCGCCCCAAGGTCCCCGCGAGGGGGCTCTGCCGCCGTATGCCGCCGGCCGTCCGGACGTTAGAAGGAGATCTCGTGGACCTGTCCCTGTCGACCCGCACCGAGGGTGACCGCACCGTCGTCGTGGTGGGGGGAGAGATCGACGTCTACACGGCCCCCAAGCTGCGGGAGCAGCTCATCGACCTGGTGAGCAGCGGCCAGTACCACCTCGTGGTGGACATGGAGGGCGTGGAGTTCCTCGACTCGACCGGCCTGGGTGTCCTCGTCGGTGGCCTCAAGCGCGTGCGCGCCCACGAGGGCTCGCTGCGCCTGGTGTGCACCCAGGAGCGGATCCTGAAGATCTTCCGCATCACCGGCCTCACCAAGGTCTTCCCCATCCACGGCTCGGTCGAGGAGGCCGTGGCCGCGACGGACTAGGACCAGGACGCGAGGACCCGCCGCCATGGCTGTCGTGGAGCTGCAGCTGTCACCGCTGCCCTCGCACGTCCGTACCGCGCGTCTGGTCGTCGTCGCCGCCGCCCGGCGGGCCGGTCTGAGCGACGAGTGCGTCGACGAGCTGCGCCTGGCCCTCGGCGAGGCCTGCTCGCGGGCCGTCGGGCTGCACGCCCAGCACGCGCCGGGAACGCCGGTGCGCGTCACCGTGCAGGACGACCCGGGGCTGCTGAGCGTGACGGTGACCGACTCCGGCCCGGCGGCCGGACCCGCGCCGGCCGACCTGGTCGACCGCTTCCAGGGAGCCGAGCCCGACGGCTCGGGCCCGCAGGACCTGGTCGACCCCGACGTCGCGCTCGCTGTCGTCACCGGCCTGGTCGACGACGTCTCCGTGGACGCCGGCCCGGCCGGCACCGCCGTGACGATGCGCTGGCCGCTGGAGCTGGGCGTCGCCGTGGGGAGCACCTCCGTCTCCCGCTGAGCGACGCGTCTTCTCCTGCCACGGTGTGGCCTTCGCCACAGTGGAGCCCTTCCGGTCGTATGCTCCCGCCGCCCGGACCGTCCTGATCAAGGGCGATCCCCGGGCGCAGGACCGCGCGCCGACTGGGTGCCGGGCTGCCGTGCGACCGACGGGCGCTGGGCGCTCGTCCGACCAGGAGGACGCGTGCTCCACCTCGCCCAGGGCGGTGAGGGCCTTGCCAGCGTCGACAGCGACGACAAGGTCATCATCTACCTCATCCTGCTGATCTCCCTGATCGCGCTGGCGTTCGCGGGCCTGTTCGCCCGCGAGGTGCTGGCTGCCGGCCAGGGAACGCCCAAGATGATCGAGATCTCCAAGGCGGTGCAGGAGGGGGCCGCGGCCTATCTCAGCCGCCAGTTCCGCACCCTCGCGCTGTTCGCCCTGCTGGTGTTCGCGCTGCTGTTCCTGCTGCCGTCCGACACGACGGCCGTGCGGGTGGGACGGCCCATCTTCTTCCTCGTCGGGGCGGTCTTCTCCGCGCTGGTGGGCTTCATCGGCATGACCCTGGCCACCCGCACCAACCTGCGGGTGGCCAACGCCGCCAACCAGTCCGGCACCAAGAAGGCGCTCCGCCTGGCGTTTCGCGCCGGAGGCGTGGTCGGCATGTTCACCGTCGGCCTCGGTCTGCTCGGCGCGTCGATCGTGCTCCTGGCCTACGACGACCAGGCTCCGCGGGTGCTCGAAGGCTTCGCGTTCGGCGGCGCCCTGCTGGCGATGTTCATGCGCGTCGGCGGCGGCATCTTCACCAAGGCGGCCGACGTCGGCGCCGACCTGGTCGGCAAGGTCGAGCAGGGCATCCCCGAGGACGACCCGCGCAACGCGGCCACGATCGCCGACAACGTCGGTGACAACGTCGGCGACTGCGCCGGCATGGCGGCCGACCTGTTCGAGTCCTACGCCGTGACGCTGGTCGCGGCCCTCATCCTCGGCCAGGTGGCCTTCGGCTCGCAGGGCCTGGTCTTCCCGCTGATCGTGCCGGCCATCGGCGTGCTCACCGCGCTGGTCGGCATCTACGGCACCTCGCCCCGCGACGGCGACCGCAACGGCATGAACGCCATCAACCGCGGCTTCTTCCTGTCCGCGGTCGTCAGCGCGATTCTCGTCGCCATCGCGGCGTTCGCCTACCTGCCGGACACCTTCGCGGGGCTGGACGGCGGCGCCACCTCCGACCGCGACCCGCGCTGGCTCGCCATCGGGGCCGTGATCATCGGCATCGTCCTGGCCAGCCTCATCCAGGTCCTGACCGGCTACTTCACCGAGACCAACCGCAAGCCGGTCCGCGAGATCGGCAAGAGCTCGCTGACGGGGCCGGCCACGGTCATTCTCGCCGGCATCTCGGTCGGCCTGGAGTCCGCGGTCTACTCCGCGCTGCTCATCGGCGGCGCCGTCTACGCGGCGTTCCTCCTCGGCGGCTCGACCGTCGTGGCGCTGTTCGCGGTCGCGCTGGCCGGCACCGGCCTGCTCACGACCGTCGGCGTCATCGTCGCGATGGACACCTTCGGGCCCATCAGCGACAACGCCCAGGGCATCGCCGAGATGTCCGGCGAGGTCACCGAGGAGGGCGCGCTCGTCCTCACCAGCCTGGACGCCGTCGGCAACACCACGAAGGCGATCACCAAGGGCATCGCCATCGCGACGGCGGTGCTCGCGGCGACCGCGCTGTTCGGGTCGTTCCGCACCGAGGTGGAGCGCGCGCTCGAGCAGGCCGGCCGCAGCGCCGACACCTTCTCGCTGTCCATCGAGAAGCCGAACCTGCTGTTCGGCCTCATCATCGGCGCGGCCGTGGTGTTCCTGTTCTCCGGGCTGGCCATTCAGGCTGTGTCCCGGGCGGCCGGACGGGTGGTGTTCGAGGTGCGCGAGCAGTTCCGCACCAAGCCCGGGATCATGGACTACACGGAGAAGCCCGACTACGCCCGCGTTGTCGACATCTGCACCAAGGACTCCCTGCGCGAGCTGGCCACGCCGGGCCTGCTCGCCGTTCTGTCGCCGATCGCGGTCGGCTTCGCCCTCGGCTACCAGCCGCTCGGCGCGTTCCTGGCCGGCGCCATCGCGGCCGGCGTGCTCATGGCGGTGTTCCTGTCCAACTCCGGCGGGGCGTGGGACAACGCCAAGAAGCTGGTCGAGGACGGCACCCACGGCGGCAAGGGCTCGCCGGCGCACGAGGCGACGATCATCGGCGACACCGTCGGCGACCCGTTCAAGGACACCGCCGGCCCGGCGCTCAACCCGCTCATCAAGGTCATGAACCTGGTGGCCCTGCTGATCGCGCCGAGCGTCGTGCAGTACGCCATCGGCGACGACAAGAACCTCGGCGTCCGCTTCGTCGTCGCGGCGCTGGCCATCATCGGCATCGTCGTCGCGGTGACGATCAGCAACCGGCGCAGCGTGACCGGTGCCGTCGAGATCGCCGAGGGCGCCACCGCTCCGGTCGGCTCCCGCTAACCCAGCGCGGACGAAGGGCCCGCTCCCGCCCGGGGGCGGGCCCCTCGCCTGCCCGCGCCCGCTACGGTCGCGGGCGTGAGCGCCCTTCCGGACCCCGCCGCCCTGGTCAAGGACGCTCCCCGCGTCAGGGAGGCGCTGCACCGGGCCGGCTGGTCCGCCGAGGCGCTGGACGAGCTGCTGGGTGCGACCTACCGCACGCACCTGGACCGCGACGAGCTCGCGCCCGTGCTGCGCCGCACCCGGGGTGGCAGCCCGCTCGAGGTGCTGGCCCGGCTGCTGGTCATCGGCGAGCCGGTGAGCCTGGACGAGGCCGGCCGCGCCGGGCTCCCGGACAGCTGGCTGCAGCCGGAGGGCTACGACGTCCGCTGTCCCGTACGCCTGCAGCCGGTGCGCCACGGCGGCGTCGAGGTGCAGGTGCCGCACGACCCGGGCCGGGCCGCGACCGGCGTGGACCCCGACCAGGTCCTGGGCGTGGGGGCGGCCAGCCTGACGCTCGCGGCCGCGACCCCGCGCGACCTGGTGGGGCGCAGCCTGGACCTCGGCGCGGGAGCCGGCGTGCAGGCCCTGCTGGCCGAGGACCACAGCAGCGAGGTCGTCGCGACCGACCGCAACCCGCGGGCCGTCGCCCACACCCGCCTGGCCGCGGCGCTCAACGGCGTCCAGATCGACGCCCGCGAGGGGGACCTGCTCGAGCCGGTGGCCGGCGAGCGCTTCGACCTGGTCGTGAGCAATCCGCCGTTCGTCATCGCGCCGGGCAAGCGCTACGTCTACCGCGACGCCGGGCTGGACGCCGACGACGTCTGCCGCCGCCTGCTCGCCGAGGTGCCGCAGGTGCTCGCGCCGGGCGGCCACGCCGTCCTGCTGGCCAACTGGCTGCACCTGGAGGGCGAGGACGGCGACGAGCGGGTGCTGTCGTGGTTCGAGGGCAACGGCTGCGACGGCTGGGTGGTGCAGCGTGAGCTGGCCGCCCCGGAGGACTACGTCACGGCCTGGCTGCGGGACACCGACGAGACCTTCGAGGGCTACGACGCGTGGCTCGACTGGTTCGCCGAGCGCCGGGTGGAGGCGATCGCCTTCGGCGTGGTGGCCCTGCGCCGTACCGAGGGCACCCCGACGGTGAGCCTGGACGACGTGCCGCAGCCGACGGCGGCGACCTGGGGCGAGGAGGTGCGCGCGCACTTCTCCCGGCTGGACGCGTTGCGCCAGGACCCGCTGGCCGCCAGGTGGCGGCTGCGCGACGACGTCCGGCTGCACTCGGTGGCCGAGCGCACGGACGGCGGGTGGTACGCCGCGGGGCAGCGGCTCCAGCAGGAGGCCGGGTTGCGGTGGTCCGGCGGCGTCGACCCGTACGGCGCCACGCTGCTCGCCGGCTGCGACGGCAGCCGCACCGTCGGGGAGCTGCTGGCGGTCCTGGCGATGAGCGCCGGCCTGTCCGACGGCGAGGCGGCCGAGCAGGTGCTGCCGGTCCTGCACCGGCTCGTCGAGCAGGGCTTCCTGGTCCCGTAGCCGGGCCCCGAGCGCTCCGTCGGGCAGACTCGGGAGCGCCCCGGTGTTGACACTGCGGGCCAGACTCGGGCCCACAGCGCCCGGAAGAAGATCGCCAACCTGCAGGAGACCCGTGCCCGACACCGACACTGCCGTCCCGGCTGCCGCCCCCGCCAAGGGGAAGAAGGCGCCCGCGAAGAAGGCAGCCGCGGCTGCGGGCGGTCGCCGGCTGGTGATCGTCGAGTCGCCCACGAAGGCCAAGAAGATCGCGTCGTTCCTCGGCCCGGGCTACGTGGTGGAGTCCAGCTACGGACACATCCGCGACCTGCCCCGCAACGCCGCCGACGTGCCGGCGGCCCACAAGGGCGAGGCCTGGGCCCGGCTCGGTGTCGACGTCGACAACGGCTTCGAGCCGCTCTACGTGGTCAGCCCCGACCGGCGGCAGCAGGTGACCCGGCTCAAGCAGCTGGTCAAGGAAGCGAGCGAGATCTACCTCGCCACCGATGAGGACCGCGAGGGCGAGGCCATCGCCTGGCACCTGATCGACACCCTGAAGCCGACCGTCCCGGTCCGTCGGATGGTCTTCCACGAGATCACCCGAGAGGCGATCGCCCGCGCCGTCGCCAGCCCGCGGGAGCTGGACACCGCACTGGTCGACGCCCAGGAGACCCGCCGCATCCTCGACCGCCTCTACGGCTACGAGGTCAGCCCGGTGCTGTGGAAGAAGGTCCTCCCCAAGCTGTCGGCCGGCAGCGTGCAGTCGGTGGCCACCCGCATCGTCGTCGAGCGCGAGCGCGCCCGGATGCGATTCCGCGCCGCCGACTACTGGAGCGTCGAGGGCGCCTTCGACGTCGTCCAGCAGGCCGCCGGCACCGACGCCGATGAGCCCGGGCGGCTGTCGGCCAACCTGGTCACCGTCGATGACCGCCGGGTGGCCACCGGGCGCGACTTCGACCCCGAGACCGGC
>JAOPWI010000241.1 GCA_025965755.1 Frankiales bacterium
GGCGGCGGGGGCCCCGCGGCCGCCGCCGCAGGCAGTGAGCAGCAGCAGGGCGACAGCTCCTCGGGCGGTGCGGCGCATCACCGACCCGACCCTGCCACGCAACCCGTCCGGCCGCGACGCGCCGGACAGCAGCGCGGCCCGGCACCTGGAGGGGGCCGGGCCGCGCTGAGGCGTACGGACTAGTGCTGGTGGGGGACGGCCACCTGCTCGGCAGCCTCCACCGGCTCGGTCCGGAGCGGGCGGCGCAGGCTGAGCACGATGCTGGCGGCCAGCACCGCGATGATCACACCGAGGCTGGCGAGCGACGGGATCTCCGGGATGGAGGTGTCGATCACCTTGTGGCTGGCCTGCAGGATGAGCTTCACGCCGATGAAGCCGAGAATGATCGCCAGACCCTTGGACAGGTAGTGGAAGCGGTCCAGCAGGCCGGAGAGCAGGAAGTACAGCGCTCGCAGGCCGAGGATGGCGAAGGCGTTGCTGGCGTAGACGATGAACGGGTCATCGCTCACGGCCAGCACCGCGGGCACGCTGTCGACGGCGAAGACCAGGTCGGCGGCCTCGATGGCCACGACGACGGCGAGCAGCGGGGTGGCGACCCGGCGGCCGGCCTCCTTGACGAAGAACTTGGTGCCGGCGTACTCGTCCCGCACCGGAATGATCTTGCGGAGCATCCGGACGGCGACGCTGGTGCTGGGGTCGAAGCTGTCGTCCTCGTCCTGCAGCAGCTTCCAGGCGCTGTAGAGCAGGATCGCGGCGAAGACGAACAGCACGGCGGTGAAGCGGCTGACGATGGCGACACCGGCGGCCAGGAAGATGCCGCGGAAGATCAGGGCGCCGAGCACACCGAAGAACAGGACCCGGTGCTGGTACTCGCGCGGCACCTTGAAGTAGCCGAAGATCAGCGCGAAGACGAACAGGTTGTCGACCGACAGGCTCTTCTCGAGCAGCCAGGCGGTCGTGTACTCGACGCCGGCCGTCGAGCCGAGGACGGCGAACACGAGGCCGCCGAAGACGATGGCGAGGCCGACCCACAGGGCGCTCCACCACGCCGCCTCGCGGAAGCCGATGATGTGCGCCTTGCGGTGCGCGAGCAGGTCGACCGCCAACCCGATCACGACGGTTGCTGCGAGGGTCATCCACAGCCAGAACGGGACGTCCACAGTTGCTCCTTTTAAGGGGTTGATGCGTCCCCTGCAGGATCCCCGCCCGGAGCCCGCCCCACGACGTCAGCGCTCGGACGAGCCGAGGCCCCGACGTTGCCGGGCGTCGGCAAGGCGAGCGGGACGTCGGGCCAGCCGAGCAGCCGGGCGCCGAGCACGGCGGCCTGCATGGTGAACCGCGCGTCCGGGTCGGTCGGGTCGCGGCCGAGCAGCTGCCGGACCCGGTCCAGGCGGTAGGTCACCGCGCGCACCGACAGGTGCAGCCGCCGGGCCGTCTCGGTGGCCACGGCGCCGGTGGCGTAGTAGGCGTCCAGCGTCTCCAGCAGCGGCCGGGCGCCGCCGCGGGCACCGGCCAGCGGCCCGAGCACCGTGGCGATCAGCTCGGCGATCGCGTCCTGGTCGCGCAGCAGCACCCGGTAGACGGCCAGCTCGGACCCGTCGATCACGGGGCTGTCCAGCTCCAGCCGCACGGCCAGGTCCAGGGTGTCCCGGGCCTGCTCGTACGACACGCGTACGCCCTCCGCCCCCACCAGCGCGCGCCCCACGGCGGCCTGCCACCCCGGTCCGAGAACGCCGGAGACGCGCCCGGTGACCTCGCCGACCGCGGCGGCGTCCGGAGCGGCGAAGACGCAGACGAGCAGCTCGTCGCGCACCGACAGCAGCGGTGACGCGTCACCGTGCCGGCCGGTCAGGGCCCGCTCGACCTGGCCGAGCAGGGCCGCGGAGACCGAGGAGCCCTCCGGCGGGCGCGCGACCAGCACCGCGTGCGGGCTGGGCAGCAGCAGCCCGATGTCGGCGGCCCGGCCCAGGACGGAGGCGGCCCGCACCCCGCCGGCCAGCAGCGCCTCCAGGACCTCCCGCCGCTCGGCCTCCTGTCGGCGCGCCAGGTCGTTGCGGGCCAGCTGGAAGCCCTCGACCAGCGCGGCCACGCCGTCGTCGGCCGCCCGCAGAACCGTGAGCCCCGCGGCGCGCACCCGGTCGGCCGAGCCGTCCCGCACCTGGGGCAGCACCTCCCAGAGCCGCCAGCTGGCCGACATGTAGAGGTCGATCAGGGCCCGCGGGGCCACTCCGGCCTGTGCGGCGGCGGCGCCGCGCTCGGCGTACCGCTCCAGCTCGGCCCGGCGCAGGCGCCGGCCGCTGCGCACGGCGTCCACGACGCTGGGCAGGAAGTCGCCGAGCAGCGCGATGTCGAGCCCGCCGGCGTCGGAGGCCGCGCCCGCCGCGACGGCGTCCAGGTCGAGCTCCACGGCTGCCCCTCTCGTTGCCGGTCGTCGGCATGATGCCCCCTGGGAGCTAGGGTCCGCCGCATGACCGCTGCCGGAGCCCTGCGCGTCCCTGTCGGCGACCTCGTGCTCGACACGGTGGACACCGGTCCGCGCGACGGCGAGGCCGTGCTGATGCTGCACGGGTTTCCCCAGGCCGCCCGCTGCTGGCGCGGCGTGTGGCCGGCGCTGGTCGACGCCGGCTACCGGGTCGTGGCGCCGGACCAGCGCGGCTACTCGCCGGGAGCGCGGCCGGAGGGCGTCGCGGCCTACGCCATGCCGCGCCTGGTCGGTGACGCGATCGGCCTGCTCGACGCCCTCGGCATCGAGCGGGCCCACCTGGTCGGCCACGACTGGGGTGCGGCCGTCGCCTGGCACGCCGCCGCCCACCATCCGGACCGCATCGCGTCGCTGACCGCGGTGTCCGTGCCGCATCCCCGGGCGTTCAGCGAGGCGCTGCGCACCGACCCCGACCAGCGCGAGCGCTCGCAGTACATCCGGCTGTTCCAGGGCGAGGGCAGCGCCGAGGAGCGGTTGCTCGCCGACGACGGGGCGTACCTGCGCCAGGCCTTCGGGGAGATGGCCGACACCGACGCCTACGTGGCGCGGATGCGGGAGCCGGGGGCGCTGACCGGCGCGCTGAACTGGTACCGCGCCATCGAGGCCGAGTCCGTCCGCACCATGCCGGCGCTGACCGTGCCGACGCTCTACGTCTGGTCCGACGAGGACCGCGCGCTCGGCCCGGTGCCGGCGCACGCGACGGCGTCCTACGTCGACGCGCCGTACCGGTTCGAAGTCCTGCACGGCGTCAGCCACTGGATTCCCGAGGAGGCCGGCGACGCGCTGGCCGCGCTGCTGCTGGAGCACCTGGCGACCGTCCGCACCTGACGGCGGGCTGACGCGCGCCGGGCTGGCGCCTGGCGGCTAGCGTCGACCGGTGCGCCTCGCCAGCTGGAACCTGCTGCACGGCCGGTCCCTCTCGGACGGCGCCGTCGTGGCGTCCCGGCTGGCCGACGGCGCACGGACCCTCGCTGCCGATGTCGTCGGGCTGCAGGAGGTCGACCGCGGTCAGCCCCGCAGCGGCGGGCGGAACCTGACGGCCGAGGTGGCCGCGGCCCTGGGAACCGCGCACTGGCGCTACGTCCCGGCACTGGTCGGCACCCCCGGCGAGCAGTGGCGCGCCGCCGTCGACGACGACGACGAGCAGGCCGGGCCGACGTACGGCATCGGGCTCGTCTCCCGCTGGCCGGTGCGGTCGTGGCACGTGCTGCGGCTGTCGCCCGCACCGGTCCGCGCCCCGGTGCTGCTGCCCGGCGGCGGGCGGCAGGTCCGCTGGCTGCCGGACGAGCCACGGCTCGCGCTGGCCGCGGTCGTGGACGGGCCGCTGGGCGTGCTGACCGTCGGCACGACGCACCTGTCCTTCGTGCCGGGCTGGAACGGCGCGCAGCTGCGCAGGACGACGGCGTTCCTGTCGGCGCTGCCCGGGCCGCGGGTCCTGCTCGGTGATCTCAACCTGCCGCCGCCGGTGCCTCGCCTGCTCACCGGCTGGCAGGTGCTGGCGCGGCGGCCGACGTATCCCGCGACCGAGCCGCGGATCCAGCTCGACCACGTCCTGGGCTGCGGCCGGCTGCCGCCGGTGACGGCCGTGGAGACGCCGAGGCTGCCGGTCTCGGACCACCGCGCCCTGCTCGTCGAGCTGGCGGGCTGAGGTCCGCCGTCCTCGGCGCCGGCGCGAGGGGGCGCCGTGGGGCCGGTGCGG
>JAOPWI010000255.1 GCA_025965755.1 Frankiales bacterium
AGCGGGCCGGCTACATCCCGAACAGCGTGATGGACGCCAACCAGGTGGGCATCGTGCGGCAGATCGCCGTCGGCCTGCTGCTCATGGGGCTCATGATCTACCGCCCGCAAGGCCTGTTCGGCGACAAGAAGGAGCTGGCCCTCGATGCCCGTTGAGATGCCCGTCGAGATGCCCGAGAGCTCTCCCGGTGGTGGCGGCACCACGGGCGCGGCGGGGCTCGTCGGCCTCGAGGCCCGGCCCGGCGTCCCCAAGCCCGACCCGATCCTCGTCGCCGACGGCGTGACCCGGCGCTTCGGCGGTCTCACCGCCGTCGACGTCGCCCACGTCGAGATCCAGCGCGGCACGATCACGGCGCTGATCGGCCCCAACGGCGCCGGCAAGAGCACCTTCTTCAACCTGCTCACCGGGTTCGACCGCCCGGACCACGGCACCTGGTCGTTCAACGGGACCTCGCTGGCAGGCGTTCCGCCGTACAAGGTGGCCCGGCGCGGGATGGTCCGCACGTTCCAGCTCACCAAGGCCCTGAGCCGCCTGACGGTGCTGCAGAACATGCTGCTGGGCGCCACCGGCCAGCGCGGCGAGAGCTTCCTGCAGGCGATCTTCCCGCCGCTGTGGAAGCGCCAGGAGGCGCAGAACACCGTGCGCGCCGAGGAGCTGCTGCGCCGGTTCAAGCTGGACGCCAAGCGCGACGACTTCGCCGGCACGATGTCCGGCGGCCAGCGCAAGCTGCTCGAGATGGCCCGCGCGCTCATGGTGCAGCCCGAGATGGTCATGCTCGACGAGCCGATGGCCGGCGTGAACCCGGCGCTGACGCAGTCGCTGCTGAGCCACGTCAAGGCGCTGCGCGAGGACGGGATGACCGTGCTGTTCGTCGAGCACGACATGGACATGGTCCGCGACATCAGCGACTGGGTGATCGTCATGGCCCAAGGCGCGATCATCGCCGAGGGCCCACCCGACCTGATCATGTCCAACGACGCGGTCATCGACGCCTACCTGGGCGGGCACCACGACGCCCCGTTGACGCTCGAGGAGGAGCAGCAGCAGTCCGCCGCTGCCGAGGCCGAGCTCACCCGTCTGGCAGAGGAGCGCTGATGAGCCGCGGACCGGCCGACAGGGGCGAGGCGGTCCCGCAGACCGACCCGGAGCTGTTCCACGTCGACCAGGACGCCGTCGCCGCCGACGCCACCACCCGGGCCGACGGGGCCACCGCCACCCTGGACCGGTCGGCGCACCTGGCCGGCGCCCAGACGGCGCTGCTGCGCTGCGACGAGCTCGTCGCCGGCTACGTGCCGGGCGTGAACATCCTCAACGGCTGCGACCTGTTCGTGAACGAGGGAGAGCTCGTCGGCATCATCGGCCCGAACGGCGCCGGCAAGTCGACGCTGCTCAAGGCGATGTTCGGCCTCGTCACCGTCCGGGGCGGCAAGGTCACCCTGCGGGGGGAGGACATCACCGGCCTCAAAGCGCACGCGCTGGTCCGCAAGGGCGTCGGCTTCGTGCCACAGACCGAGAACGTCTTCCCGAGCCTGACCATCGAGGAGAACCTGCAGATGGGGGTCTATCAGGACCCCAGGAGGTTCCGGGAGCGCTTCGAGTTCGTCGCGGGGCTGTTCCCGGCGCTGGCCGACCGCCGCAGGCAGCGCGCCGGCTCGCTGTCCGGCGGTGAGCGCCAGATGGTCGCCATGGGCCGCGCGCTCATGATGGAGCCGTCGGTCATCTTCCTCGACGAGCCGTCCGCCGGCCTGTCCCCCGCGCTGCAGGACGAGGTCTTCATCCGCGTCCGCCACATCAACCGCGCGGGCGTCTCCGTCGTGATGGTCGAGCAGAACGCCCGCCGGTGCCTGCAGATCTGCGACCGCGGCTACGTCCTGGACCAGGGCCGCAACGCCTACACCGCCAGCGGCGCGGACCTGGCCAACGACCCCAAGGTCGTCGAGCTGTACCTGGGAACCCTGGCCAAGGCGCGCTGAGCCGGACGGCGGAGGGCCCGGCCGGGTGGCCGGGCCCTCCGTCGTCCGGGCAGGTGCTGCTAGATCTTGCCGCTCTTGTACTCGACCTTCGCCAGCAGCTTGTTGTCGGCACCGAAGGTGTAGACGCCGATGCTGGCCTGGGTCGGGTCGCCCTTGGCGTTGAACTCGATCGGGCCGGAGACGCCGTCGTAGTCGAAGTCCGTGCCGGCTCTCGCGGCCTCGAGGCAGGCCGTGATGGTCGTGCACTTGGTGCCACCGGTGGTCACCTCGACCAGCTTGGCGGCGATGTCCTTGCCGGAGTCGCTCTTGGCGACCTCGGCCGCGAGGGCGACCGCCACGACCGCGTCGTAGGCCTCCGAGGAGTAGCTGAAGTCCTTCAGCGCCGGGTCGACCTTGAGCAGCCGCGCGCGCAGGTTGCCGGGAGCCGCGACGCCGGGAACGGTGCCCTTGACGTCCTTGAGCAGGCCCTTGGGCAGCTTCTCGCCGAGCGCGTTGCCGGTGTTGCCGTCGACCAGGTAGACCTTCTTGCCCTGCTGCGGGCCGATGCCCTGCTTGGCGAGCTCCTGAATGAGCTTGGCCGACTCGTCGAACCCGATGACGACGATGGCCTGCGGGTCCTTGGCCTTGATCTTGCTCACCTCGGCGGTGAACTCGGTGGCCTTCGGGTCGTAGATGACCGTCTCGACGACCTCGCCGTTGGAGCCGGTCACGGCGTTGGTGACGCTCTTGGCCAGTCCGGTGCCGTAGGCGTCCTGCAGCGCCAGGATGCCGACGCTCTGGTTGCCGTCGGCGATGATCTGGTCGCCGAGGACGCGGCCCTGCAGAACGTCCGGCGGAGCGGTGCGGAAGTAGAGGTCGCGGTCCGGATAGTCGGTCAGCTGGTCGGAGGTGTTGGCCGGCGAGATCTGCAGGACGCCCGCCGAGGTGATGGCGTCGATCACCGTGAGCGTGACGCCGGACGACGCGGCGCCGACGATGGCGTCCGTCTTCTGGCTCAGCAGGCGGGCGACGGACTGCGACGCGATGTTGGTGGAGGTGTCCCCGGAGTCGGAGTCGACCTTCTCCACCGGCTTGCCGAGAATGCCTCCGGCGGCGTTGAGCTCCTCGACGGCCAGGTCCACCCCGGCGAACTCGGGCGGGCCGAGGAAGGCCAGCGAGCCGGTCTGGGGGAGTAGAGTGCCGATCTTCAGCACGCCGTCGGCGGTCTGCTGCGGAGCAGCGCCGCCGCTGGCGGCGGCCGAGCTGCTGGCAGCCGCACTGGGCGCAGTGCCGCTGCCCAGGTCCTCGTTGTCCTCGCTGCCGCCACCGCAGGCCGTCAGGGCGAGGGTGCCCAGGGCCATGGGTACCGCGAACCGGGCAAGTCGTCGGTTGAGCACACGCGCTCCCTGTTGGGTCGGTCGCGCGCCAGCAGGGGTGGCGCCGGCGCCACCGCGGCGCCTGGCCGCGGCCCGCCGACCGTACTCAGCGCAGCAGACAGCCGCTACCGCGATGGCTGTGTCGTGACCAGAGCGTGTCCCACCGCTCGCCCGGGCAGCCGGGGTCCCGGGACGGGCTAGGACGCGGGAGGGACGAGCAGGCCCTGCAGCACGTCGTCGGCCACCGCGCGCATGGAGCGGCGGGAGTCCATCGACGCCCGCTGCACGAAGGTGAAGGCCTGGGCCTCGGTGAGCCCGTACTGGTTCTGCAGCACGGCCTTGGCCCGGTCGACGAGCATGCGGGCCTGCAGGCGGCCGGTCAGCGAGGCGACCTCCCCCTCGAGGGCGAGCTTCTCGGCGAACCGGGCCATCGACATCTCGATGGCCGGCAGCAGGTCCTTCTTCTGGAACGGCTTGACGAGGTAGGCCATCGCCCCGGCCTCGCGGGCACGCTCGATGAGGTCGCGCTGGCTGAAGGCGGTGAGAACGACGACGGGCGCCAGACGCGCGGTCACGATCTGCTCCGCGGCGGAGATGCCGTCCAGAACGGGCATCTTGACGTCGAGAATGGCCAGGTCGGGGCGCAGCTCGTGGGCCAGCCGGACGGCGGTCGCACCGTCGCCGGCCTCACCGCAGACCTCGAAGCCCTCTTCCTCCAGCATCTCCTTGAGGTCCAGGCGGATGAGCGCCTCGTCCTCGGCGAGCAGCACCCGGCGGGGAGCGTCCACAGCACCTCCTTGACGTCGGTCGGGCAGGCTACCGGGCTACCCTTCGGGGGCTCCGCACGCCCGCCCCCGTCGCGCAACCGGCAGACGCACGGTGCTCAAACCACCGACAGTGTGGGTTCGAATCCCACCGGGGGCACCACCGACGTCACCCAGGCGGGTGATCACACCCTCGCCCGCCCTGTCGAGAACATGACCGGGATCGGTGAGTGCCGGACCCGCCCCGCGACGGATCGCGGGACAGCCGCACAGGAGGTGCGTCGTGGAACCCGTCTCAGCCCGTACCACCCCTCTCGTCCCGCACAGTGCAGCGCCGAGCCGTCCGCCCGCGCCGCAGCCGCCGGGCGAGACGCCGGTCCCCGCGGCCAGCCGTGACGCGGTCGGCCTCGGCCAGACGCCGGCGCTGCCGCCCGCACTGCAGCGGGAGGCGCTCCGGCCGCCCGCCGCGCCGCTGATGACCCGTGACCAGATGGTCGCCCTGCTCAGCGCCGCGATCACCGGCGCGGGCGCCCCCCTGGACGACGGGCGCCCCTGACGG
The DNA here is from genome assembly GCA_025965755.1 of Frankiales bacterium. GTDB lineage: Bacteria > Actinomycetota > Actinomycetes > Mycobacteriales > SCTD01 > RYN-170. The sequence goes on from JAOPWI010000255.1 coordinate 4,652, forward strand.
CTAAGCCGGCGGCGCCACCGGGGGCAGGACCGACGGTGCCGACGTCGGCGGCGTCGGCACCCAGCCACCGAGCCGGTGCACCCGGATGGCGTTGGTCGAGCCCGCGGTGGCCGGCGGGCTGCCCGCGACGATGATCACCCGGTCGCCCGGCTGCATCCGGCCCAGCTCGAGCATCGCGCTGTCGACCTGCAGGACCATCTCGTCGGTGTGCGAGACGGACGGCACCAGGAACGTCTCGACGCCCCAGACGAGCGCCAGCTGGCTGCGCACGTCGGCCACCGGGGTGAAGGCGAGCAGCGGAATGGGCGAGCGGTGCTCGGCCAGCCGCCGGGCGGTGTCCCCGCTCTGGGTGAACGCCACCAGCGCCTTGGCCCCGACGCTGCGCCCGACCTCGGCCGCGGCCTTGGTGATGGCCCCGCTGACGGTCGTCGGCGGCTTGACGACCGGCGGAACGGAGGCGAGCTCCTCCTCGGCCGCGACGATGATGCGCGCCATGGTGGCCACCGCCTCGACGGCGTAGCTGCCGACGCTGGTCTCCCCCGACAGCATCAGGGCGTCCGCACCGTCCAGCACCGCGTTGGCCACGTCGCTGGCCTCGGCGCGGGTCGGCCGGGAGGCGCTGATCATCGACTCGAGCATCTGGGTCGCCACGATGACCGGCTTGGCCTGCTCGCGCGCCGCCTGAATGGCCCGCTTCTGCACCAGCGGCACCTGCTCGAGCGGCATCTCGACGCCGAGGTCACCGCGGGCCACCATGAGCCCGTCGAAGGCATCGATGATGGCCTCGAGGTTCTCCACTGCCTGCGGCTTCTCGATCTTGGCCAGCACCGGCAGGCGCACGCCCATGGTGTCCATGATCCGGTGGACGTCGTCGACGTCGACGGGCGACCGGACGAACGACAGCGCGATCATGTCGACCCGCAGGCCGAGCGCGAAGCGCAGGTCCTCCTCGTCCTTGTCCGACATCGCCGGCACGCTGACGCCGACGCCGGGCAGCGACAGCCCCTTGTTGTTGGAGACCGGTCCGCCCTCGGTGACGAGCAGCCGCACGTCCGGGCCCTCGACGCCGACCACCCGCAGGCCGACCCGGCCGTCGTCCACCAGCAGCCGGTCGCCGACCGAGACGTCGCCGGCCAGCCCGTCGTAGGTGGTCGAGACCCGGTCGTGCGAGCCCTCGATGAGGTCGGTGGTGATGGTCACCGTCTCCCCGGTCGCCCAGACGACCGGGCCGTCGGCGAACCGGCCGAGCCGGATCTTGGGCCCCTGGAGGTCGGCCAGCACGCCCACCCCGCGGCCGGACTCGTCACTGGCCTGCCGCACCCACAGGTACGCCTGGCGGTGGTGCTCGTGCGCGCCGTGCGAGAAGTTCAGCCGGGCCACGTCCATTCCGGCGTAGACCAGGGCACGAATGCCCTCGTAGGAGTGGGTGGCCGGTCCGAGGGTGCAGACGATCTTGGCGCGACGCTTCACCTGCGCAGCCTAGGCGTCCGCGACGCCGCCCCTGCGGACGCGGGCGACCGGCAGGGAGCGGGCGCCGGGGTGGGCGATCGCGCACCCGCCGGGGGCAGCAGGCGCTGCTAGTCCCGCTGGCTGACCGCGGTCAGGGCGTTGAGGATGCCGTGGCCGTAGAAGCCGTTGTACGTCCTGGCGCCCTCGCAGGTGGCGCGGTAGTTCCCGGAGCCCGGGTAGCGGACCGTGGCCGGCTCAGGGCAGTCGGTCTCGGTGGCCGTGCCGGTCAGGACCGCGCCGACGGTCGACGGGGCGAGGGTCAGGCCGCCGCGGCGGTCGACGCGGCCGTACTGGCTGACGATGAGCGCCGCGACGCCGGCGGCGTGCGGGGCGGCCATCGAGGTGCCCTGCAGGTAGCGGTAGTAGCCCGTGCCCTGCCGCAGGACCGTGCGGCCGGCGGCGGTGTCGACCGGCTGGCCGCGGGCGTCGAGCAGGTTCTGGGCGCGCAGGACCCCCTCCGGCACGGCCGCCAGGATGCGGTTGCCGGGCGACGCCAGGGCCGGATCGCGGGCGTCGCCGCCCGGCGCCGCGACGGTGGCCTGCTCGGTGCCGTAGTCGCTGTAGTAGGCCTTGCGGGCGGACGGGCCGACGGAGGTCACGACGACGACGTTCCTGCCCTCGGTGGGCATCGTGAGGCAGGTGCTGTTGTCGACCGCGCGCTCGCGGGTGAACGCCCGGCTCGGGGTCGACACCGGGTAGTCCGGGCTGGTGACGTCGGTGCCCGGGTTGCCCAGATCGGCCGCGCCGTTGCCCGCGGCGGCGATGAGGGTGACACCGCGCGAGGAGGCGTAGGCCAGGGCCCGCTGCGTCGCGGTGACGGTGACCCGCTGCTCCTCCTGCTCGGCCGGGCTGTCGGCCGGGTTGGCGGTGCAGTTGTAGAGCCACGGGTCGAGGTAGTAGCTCAGGTTGACGACGTCGATGCCGGCGTCGCCGGCGTAGCTCAGGGCGTCCAGCGTCGGCATGAGAAAGAAGTAGCCGCTGTCCTGGCCGGCCCGGATGTTGACCAGGGTCACGTTGGGCGCGACGCCCGCGATGCCCTGCCCGTTGACCGGCGAGCCGATGGTGCTGGCGACGTGGGTGCCGTGCTCGTTGTCGTCGACGTCGACCGGGTCGACGCAGCCGGCCACCTCGCACGGGCCGTCGACCTCGTTGCCGAGCGAGTCCCGCGGGATGTCGCGGACGAAGTTGCGGCTGAGCGACCGGCTGAAGTTGGGGGCGATGTCGGGGTGCCTGCCGTCGACCCCGGTGTCGATGATCCCGACGGTGACGCGCCTGTCACCGGGCTGCTTGCGGGCGGCCTCGGTCGCATAGATCATCTGCAGATTCCACTGGCGTGCGGCCAGCGGCTCGGTGCCGACGGTGCCGGTGGCCGCGGCGCCCCTGCGGGCCACGTCGGTGCGGGTGTCGCCCTCGGTGCTGGTCTCCAGGTCGCGGCGCTGCGCGCGCTCGGCAGCGGCCTGCGACTGCGCCCGGCGCTGGGCGCCGGCGCTCCCGGACGGCGCCGTCCCGGCC
>JAOPWI010000259.1 GCA_025965755.1 Frankiales bacterium
CGCGCTCGGCCGGCAACGCCGGCGCCGTCGTCCGCGTGGCCGCCGCGGCGGGCGCCGGCGGGGTGGCCATGACCGGCACGCTCGACCCCTGGCACCCCACGGTCGTGCGCGGCAGCGCCGGTCTGCACTTCGCGCTGCCGGTGCTGCACGTCACCGAGCCCGACGTGGAGGGGCCGATGCTGGTTCTCGACGGCGACGGCGACGATCTGCGCGACGTGGACCTGCCCGACGACGCGGTGCTCGTCGTCGGCAGCGAGCGGGCCGGCGTCGGCCCCGGCCTGCGGGCGCGGGCCGACGCGGTGCTCGCCCTGCCCATGCGGCCCGGGGTCAGCAGCCTGAACCTGGCCACCGCGGTGGCGGCTGTCCTCTACCGCTGGCGGCTGCGGTAGGAACACGGCAAGCACCCCACAGACGAAGGAGACACCGTGGCAGACGTCGCAGCCGCTCTCGAGCAGCTCAAGTCCGTGATCGGCGAGAAGCAGGGCCCGGGCGAGTGGATGGAGGTCGACCAGGCCCGCATCAACACGTTCGCGGACGCCACCGGCGACCACCAGTGGATCCACGTCGACGTCGAGAAGGCCAAGGCCGGCCCGTTCGGCGGCCCCATCGCCCACGGGTTCCTGTCGCTGTCGCTCATCCCGGCGCTGGCGAGCGGCCTGATGCCTCGCGGCAACTTCTCCGGCGGCATCAACTACGGCAGCAACAAGGTCCGCTTTCCGCGTCCGCTGCCGGTCGACACCCGGGTGCGCGCCAGCTCGACGCTGATCGACGCCGTCGAGCACCCCATGGGCATCATGATCACCCAGAAGGTCGAGGTCGAGGGCGAGGGCCTGGACAAGCCGGTCTGCGTCGCCGAGACGGTCTCCCTGCTGTTCGTCTGACGCTGCCCGCGGGCCCGTTCCCTGGCGGGAGCGGGCCCGCGCCGCGTCCGGAGCATGACGTGGCACGACGTCGGCCCGCGACCGTGCCCGGGACGGCCCGGACGGGCTAGCGGACCAGCACGTTCAGCAGGCGGGTCAGGTCGGCATCCGGGTCGCTGGACAGCCCCACGTGAACCGGCCCGGCCTGCACCACGGTGCTGCGCGGCGCCGTCACCCAGCGGAAACGCTGCCCCTGCGAGGTGGTGCCGGCCGGACCGTCCCCCTCGCAGGCACGGCAGACGGCGTCGAGCGCCTCCCGCACCCCCTCGATGTCGACCGCGGCGTCCAGCGCCCGCAGCCGGACCTCGTCCACATGCGCCAGCGCTCGCAGGAACGCGCGGTCCTGGCTGTAGAGGACGACCCCCACGTTGACGACCTCCCCGCGCTCCACCCGGGGCACCGCGCGCAGCAGGGCGTACTCGAACAGGGCGAGCCCGCCCTCCGCCGCGGTCACGGCCGCCACGCCGCAGCCGCCGCGACGCGGGCGAGCAGCTGCCGCACGTACGCCTGGCGGACGTCGTCTGCCGTCGGGAAGCCCGGCTCGGCCTCCAGCCAGACGTCCGGAATCAGGGCCACCACCTCGCTCAGCAGCTGCTCGGTCACCCGCGGCGCCAGGTCCCGGTGCGCCTGGTCCCGGGCGGTCGCCTGGCCGGCGAGCACGTGGTCGTCCACGTCGTAGGCCCGCTCGACGAACGCGGCCGCCCGTGCCCAGCTGTGGTGGAAGACCAGCGTCGCCCCGTGGTCGATGAGCTCGAGCGCCCGGTGCCACATGAGCATGTTGGGGTTGCGCCAGCTGCGGTCGACGTTGCCCACGAGGGCGTCGAACCACAGGACCCGACTGGCGAGGGCCGGCTCGACGGTGTGCGCCAGCGGGTCGAAGCCGAGAGCCCCCGGCAGGAAGTCCATGCCCAGGTTGAGGCCGCCGCTGGCCTTGAGCAGGTCCTGCACCTCCTCGTCCGGCTCGGACCGGCCGAGCAGCGGGTCCACCTCGGCGAGCACCAGCTCCGGCACCGGCAGGCCCAGCCGGCGAGCCAGCTCGCCGCAGACGACCTCGGCGACGAGCACCTTGCGGCCCTGGCCCGCGCCCACGAACTTCACGACGTAGGTGCCGAGGTCGTCGGCCTCCATCAGTCCCGGCAGGGAGCCGCCCTCGCGCAGCGGTGTGACGTAGCGCGTCGCCGTGACCGTCCTCAGCACGCGGACACCCTGCCACCTGCGGCCTCGGACACGCTCGCGGGCGACCCAGGGCGAGGGCCGCCGGAGCGACCAGCGAAGATGCAGCGACAGCACCTCGCGATGGAAGGGCCCGCGCATGTCGGACGTCACACTCGAGCACGCCGGTGGTCAGCTCCCGCTGGCCGTCAAGCCCTCCACCGAGGGCCCAGCAGGCATCGAGATCCCGAAGCTGCTGGGGACCACCGGCCTGGTGACGCTGGACCCCGGCTTCGTCAACACCGCGTCCTGCGAGTCGGCGATCACCTACATCGACGGCGACGCGGGGATCCTGCGCTACCGCGGCTACCCGATCGAGGAGCTGGCCGAGAAGGCGAGCTTCCTCGAGGTCGCCTGGCTGCTGATCTACGGCGAGCTGCCGACCGAGGGCGAGCTCGCCGACTTCAAGACCAAGATCCGCAAGCACACGATGCTGCACGAGGACTTCCGCGAGTTCTTCGGCGGCTTCCCGACCGACGCCCACCCGATGGCGGTCCTGTCCTCCGCGGTCAGCGCCCTGTCGACCTTCTACCAGGACAGCCTGGACCCGTTCGACCCCGAGCACGTCGAGATGTCGACGGTCCGGCTGCTGGCCAAGATGCCGACCATCGCGGCGTACGCGCACAAGAAGTCGGTCGGCCAGCCGTTCCTCTACCCGGACAACACCCTGGGCTACGTGGACAACTTCCTGCGGATGACCTTCGGCGTGCCGGCCGAGGAGTTCGTGGTCAACCCGGTCGCCAGCAAGGCGCTGAACCTGCTGTTCCTGCTGCACGCCGACCACGAGCAGAACTGCTCCACGTCGACGGTGCGCATGGTCGGCTCCAGCAACGCCAACCTGTTCGTCTCGATCTCGGCCGGCGTCGCCGCGCTGTTCGGTCCGCTGCACGGCGGGGCCAACCAGGCGGTGCTCGAGATGCTCGCGGGCATCCAGGCCGACGGCGGCGACGTCAGCCGCTTCGTCCAGCGGGTCAAGGACAAGGAGGCCGGCGTCAAGCTCATGGGCTTCGGTCACCGGGTGTACAAGAACTACGACCCGCGCGCGGCCATCGTGAAGAAGGTCGCCCGCGACGTCCTCAACTCGCTGGACAAGCCCGACCCGCTGCTCGACCTGGCCATGCAGCTGGAGGAGGCGGCGCTGGCCGACGACTACTTCGTGTCGCGCAAGCTCTACCCCAACGTCGACTTCTACACGGGCGTGATCTACAAGGCCCTGGGCTTCCCGACGCCGATGTTCACCGTGCTGTTCGCTCTCGGCCGGCTGCCGGGGTGGATCGCCCAGTGGCGCGAGATGATCGAGGACCCGGCCACGAAGATCGGCCGGCCGCGGCAGGTCTACGTCGGGCCGGCCAAGCGCTCGTTCCCGGCCCGCTAGGAGCCGGCGCAGCCAGGTCAGCGGCGGCACAGCTCGGCTCGGGTGCAGGCCAGGACCCGGCGCAGCAGCGCCGGGGGCGCCTGGGCGTCGAGGGCCTGCTGCAGCAGCAGTCCCAACCCGTAGCCCGGGACCGTGCGCAGCGCCCGGTCCAGGGCGACCTCGGCCGTGGCGCCGTCGCCGTTCGCGTAGGCGGCCCAGGCCAGGACCGTGGCGACGGGCGCGTCGTACGGCGCGGTGGCCAGGCGGCACAGCGCCGCCAGCAGCAGGCCGAGCTCGTCCGGGCGGTCGAGCACCAGGGTGAGGACCTCGTCGCGCACCCGGACGTCCTCCAGCGACACGGCGAGCCGGGC
>JAOPWI010000261.1 GCA_025965755.1 Frankiales bacterium
GGCGTCGACGCGGTGCTGGCCGCCGCCCGGGCCGGGGTTCCCCGGCTCACGCCTGTCCAGGCGCTGGCCGCGGCCCGCGCCGGGGCGCTGCTGGTGGACACCCGCACCGAGTGGCAGCGGGCCGCGCAGGGCGAGCTGCCCGGGGCGCTGGTCATCGACCGCACCGTCCTCGAGTGGCGGCTCGACCCGCTCAGCGACGCGCGCCTTCCGGAGGCCGTCGGGCCCCAGCTGCTGGTCGTCGTCGTCTGCCGGCAGGGCTACAGCTCCTCCCTCGCCGCCGCCTCGCTGCGCGCCGTCGGGCTGCCCCGGGCCACCGACGTCATCGGCGGTGTGGAGGCCTGGATCGAGGCCGGCCTGCCGCTGTCGCGCGGGCCGGCGGACGTCCGCCGCTGAGCAGGTGGCGCCCGGCCTCCCGACGGTGACGCCCGGCGCGGGAACGGCTCAGCCGGCGCCGCCGGGCTGGACGTCCGCGCCGTCGCCGGTGCCCAGCTCGGCGTCGTTCATCGCGTCCGGGTCGCTGCTGACGGGCGTGTCCGCGGGGGCGTCCGTGTCGAGGTCGGCGGCGGAGATGTCGGTGCCCTCGCCCAGGCCGGGGTGCTCAGTCATGACCGGTCCGTACCCGCCGGTCCCGCGCTCACGCCGGCGACAGGCACAGCTCGCCGTCGGGGTCGGCCAGGGCCACCAGCCGGGCGACCTGCGGGCTGCCGCCGCGCAGGAGCAGCCGGCCGTCGCCCGCCGCCAGCTCGCGGGCGGCCTCGACCAGCACGGGCACCGCCTGAGCGTCGAGCAGCGCGCAGTCGGTCAGGTCGACGACGAGCAGGCCGGGGCCCTGCGCGACGGCGCGCTCGAGCTGCGCCCGCAGCCAGGGCAGCATGCCGATCTCGCACTCGTCGGTCAGGCGAACGATCCGGACCGGTCCGGCGTCGGTCGGCTCGTGGCTGACTGCCGTCATGGCTGCCTCCCTCGGTGTCACTCGGCCATGCTGGGGGCGCCGCGTGGCGGTTCGCCTGCCGCGACATGTCGACGGTGTGAACGCGACCGTGCTGTCCGGGGGGCCACGTCGTAGGTTTGGGGCCCGTCCCTACGCACCCGGGAGCTGTGCCGTGAAGGTCCCGTTCACCACCTCCGACTTCCTCGACCGGGCCGCGCAGTGCTACCCGCAGCGCACCGGTGTCGTCGACGAGCCCGGGGAGTTCCAGGACGGAGGGCTGGGCACCCTGTCGTACGCCCAGCTGGCGGACCGCGCGCGGGCCATGGCAGCCGGGCTCGACGAGCTCGGCGTCGGCCGCGGGGAGCGGGTGGCCATCGTCAGCCACAACAGCGCGCGGCTGCTGGAGTCGTTCTTCGGCGTGACGACGTGGGGCCGGGTGCTGGTCCCGATCAACTTCCGGCTCAGCCGCGACGAGGTCGCCTACATCGTCCAGCACAGCGGCGCGACGGTCCTGCTGGTCGACCCCGAGGTCGAGGAGCAGCTGCGTGACGTTCCGGCCAAGCACCGCTGGGTGCTGGGCAAGGAGTCCGACGACGCGCTGCTGCGCCCCGGCGTCGAGCCGGTCGCCTGGGAGGAGCCGGACGAGGACGCCACGGCGACGATCAACTACACGAGCGGCACGACGGCCCGGCCCAAGGGCGTGCAGATCACCCACCGCAACATCTGGGTCAACGCCCTGACCTTCGCCCTGCACGTCGGGGTGAGCGACCGGGACGTCTACCTGCACACGTTGCCGATGTTCCACGCCAACGGCTGGGGGATGCCGTTCGCGCTGACCGGCCTCGGGGTGCCGCAGGTCGTGATCCGCAAGATCGACGGCGCCGAGATCCTGCGCCGGGTCGAGCGGTACGGGGTGACCCTCATGTGCGCGGCCCCGGCGGTCGTCGCGTCCGTGCTCGAGGCCGCCCAGACCTGGGAGGGCGAGATCCCGGGCCGGGGCCGCACCCGGGTGGTCTGCGCCGGCGCGCCGCCGCCCAGCCGGACCATCCAGCGGATCGAGGAGGAGCTCGGCTGGGAGTTCATCCAGATCTACGGCCTCACCGAGACCTCGCCGCTGCTCACCGTCAACCGCCGGCGGGCCGAGGAGGACGCGCTGCCGCCCGAGGAGGCGGCCAAGCGGATGTCCCGCGCCGGCATGCCGGCCCTCGGCGTCCGGATCGCCACCTCCGAGCAGGGCGAGGTGCTGGCCCGCAGCAACGTCGTCATGGACGGCTACTGGGAGCAGCCGGAGGCGACCGCCGACGCGCTGGAGGGCGGCTGGTTCCACACCGGCGACGGCGGGTCGGTCGACGCCGAGGGCTACGTCTCGATCAGCGACCGCAAGAAGGACGTGATCATCACCGGTGGGGAGAACGTCTCCTCCATCGAGGTCGAGGACTGCCTGTTCGGCCACCCCGCCGTCTCCGAGGTCGCCGTCATCGGCGTGCCGAGCGAGAAGTGGGGCGAGACGATCAAGGCTCTGGTCGTCCTCGCGCCGGGGGCCAGCGCCACCGAGGCTGAGCTGATCGCGCACTGCAAGCAGCGCCTGGCCGGCTACAAGGCGCCCACCTCGGTCGAGCTGCGCGAGGCGATCCCGCGGACCGCCACCGGCAAGGTGCAGAAGTTCAAGCTGCGCGAGCAGTACTGGACGGGCCGCGACCGGCTGGTGAACTGACCGGGTGCCGTTCTGGAAGCGCGCGCAGCTCTCGGCCGAGGACGACTTCGCCGGCTCGCTCCGGGTCGCCTGCGACCGGATCGGCCTGACGGTGCAGTCGTACGACGGCGAGACCGTCGACGTCCGCGGCCGCCGGCTGAACGGCAAGATCGGCCTGGACGACCTGCGGGCCCAGTGCGCCCTGCTGCCGCGGGCCGCCTGGACCGACGTCCTGACCGAGGCGCTCCAGGGCCTGGCCCGCGGCCGCGAGGCCAGCGCCGATCTCGCCGATCCGGACGTCGCCGGGCCCCTGCTGCGCACCCGGGTGCAGGCCGAGGGCGCCGTGCTGGTCGACGACGTGGTGCACGCGCCGCTGTGCCCCGGGCTGGTCGAGACGCTCGCCGTCGTCCTCGACGGCGCGCTCGCCCCGGTGTCCACGACCCTGGCCCGCGGCTGGGGCGTACCGCTGCCCGACCTGCTCGAGCGCGGCCGGCGGCAGGCGATGGCGGACGGCCCGCCGACCGTCGGCCCGGTGGACCTCGGCGGGCCGGAGGTGGTGGCCGTCCAGACCGAGAGCGCCTTCGCCGCCACCCACCTGCACCACCTCGCCGACCTGCTCGAGGTGCCCGCCGCCGGCGCGCTGCTGGCACTGCCCACCCGCCACCTGCTGCTCGCCGCCCCGCTGCTGCGCCGCGACGACACGCTGCACGCCGCGCAGGCGCTGCTCGTCAACGCCGAGCGGCTCTGGCGCGACGGCCCCGGCGGGCTCTCGCCGGACCTGTTCTGGTGGACCGGCGGCCGGCTGGTGCCGCTGCCCGGCACGCCGACGTCGCTGTCGCCACCGGTCGCGTTCGTGGAGGTCCTGGACCGGCTGCCGGGGTAAGGGCGGTGGCATGACCTCACCTCTGGACCCGCAGGCGACCGACGCGACGACCACTCAGGAGGGCGTCGACGTCCACGACAGGCACGTCCCGACGCCGCCGGGCGGCGTGCGGGGGGCCGACCAGGCCGCCGACATGGACCCCGAGCACGGCACCGCCACCGGCGCCGACGGCCAGACGGCGGCCCGGGAGCAGCTGCGCAAGGACCTCGGCGAGCGTTCGCCCGCGATGGGCGAGGAGACCGGGAGCGAGCTCGAGCAGGGCGCTGCCGTCGGCGCGACCGACGACCCGCAGGGCGGCAGCATCCAGCCGCACGGCGGTCGCCCC